>JBDRSE010000156.1:0-226808 GCA_043825095.1 bacterium | reverse complement strand
CGCTGTCACGATCCGACGGATCCGCTCCGCCGGCAGGTTATTCGGGGAATGTAACCCCTCACGTGGTAGACGGCACAGCGCCCCCGCGCGCAGACGGGCTACCCCTTGAGGGGACGGGAGGGAGTCTTCCGCCGCGGATGGTGCCGCAAATAGCACCCCCGTGAACACATCCGAAATTGACACGGCCGAACGGGCGGTGTCCCTGGGCGTAAGACCAGGGGATGACACCGGTCTGGTCGCATCGGCTCGGGACGTCTGGTAAGACAGCAGACCGCGGGGGTAGGCCGCTCAGGCGCCCGGCCGTCGGGTTGGCAAGCCGGGACCACGCGCAGGACTTAGGGGCCGATCTGCCCGAGGGCCTGCTTGAGCTGGATATACCGGGGATCCCGCTGATTGGCCGCGAAGTACTGCATCGTCTGCTTGAGACGCGCACGCGCCTGGTCCACCTGACTGTACCGATTGTGGCGCTGCGCGTCGAAGATGGCCGTCTTGAAGAGCCTTGAGAGCTCCTGGTTGATGCGACCGATCTCGCGAATGGCCACCGAGTACTCAGGGGGCTTCCGGGGCAGCTCCTCGAGATAATCTCGCGCGCACTCGTAGCTCCGGATGGCCCTCTGCATGTTCGTCGGATCCACCTTCCGCTGGTCATAGGCGTTCTTGGCGTTGAAGAAGCACTCCTTGGCCTTACCCACGTTCGGTGCAGGGATCGCCGTCTCTCGGAGCTTCACGTAGCAGATCTCGTAGGACTCGTCCCCTTTGGCGTCGTTCTTGGTGTTGTCGAAGACAAGGACGTTCTCCCCCTTCTTGAACGCGGCCGGATCGATCTCCATGCGCAGCCCATAGTCGTAGTCGTACTCGGTCTTGCCCCGGATGCGGATCCGGCGGGTCGGGGGAACCGTACCCACCCGCTTGCCGTTCACCAGGATCACTACCTCCTCCGCGTCGTCCACCCCCCAAGCGGAGTACTCCAGGGTCACCCGAAGCTTCTGGGGAGGCTTTACGTAGCGAAAGCTCACCTTGTCCCGGTAGTTCCGGTTGTTGGGTCCGTAGCCGAAGGCCCAGTCCCAGTACCCCTTGGCGTGGTACTCGTCGTAGTCGATGGGCTGATCCGACAGCTCGTGCTGGCCGGCCGCCCGGCGCTTCTTGCCGCCCATGCACTGCTTGAGCATCCCGGCCGTGAGCAGCAGCAGCGCGAAGGCCCCGCCCAGCGCCATCAGCTTGCCACGCGGCGTGCCCCACAGGGCCAGCAGCTGTTCCTTGGGGTTTCCGCCGGCGCCGGGGTGGTCGAGCTTCGCCTTCTGCTTCTCCGTGAGTCGGATGCGCGCGGTGTCGTCTCCCGACCGGTTCATGTCGAGGTTGGAAAACTGCACTGTTGCCTGGCCGATGCCGACGTAGTCTCCGTCCCGGAGCACCTCAGGCCCCTCGATCAGCTCGCCGTTGAGCCGGGTTCCATTGGACGAGCCGAGGTCCTCCACGAGATAGACGCCCCGTCTCCCGTGGAACCGGGCGTGCATCCGGGAGATCCCGGGATCCACCATGATCACGTCGTTCTCGTCCACCCGTCCGACCTTGGCTCGGCTCTCGAAGTGGTACTCCTTGCCCGAGGACTGCCCATCCACCACGGTGAGCACGAATCCGGAGACGTTCTGCTTGTCGTCTCGCTTGGACCGGCGGGAGCCCGTGCGCCCCTTCCTCAAAACTGGCCCCCGTACATGAGCCGGAACACGATGGGCCCAAACAAGATCATGAACACCGTTGGAAAGAAGCAGGCCACCAGCGGCAGGAGCATCTTGACCGGAGCCTCGTTGGCCAGCTTCTCCGCCCGCTGGGTGCGGTCGATGCGCATCTGGGTCGACTGGATGCGGAGGATCCGCCCCAGGCTCGTGCCCATGCGATCCGCTTGGATGAGGTTGGTCACAAAGGCCGTCAGCACCGCGAGCTGAACGCGATCGGCCAGGTTGCGGAGGGACTCCTCCCGCGTCTTGCCCAGCTTGATCTCACCGAGCATGATCCCGAACTCTTCCATCAAGGGACCCGGCTTGCCCTTCTCCACGACCGTCCCGATGGCGGCCTGGAAATCCAGGCCGGCCTCCACACTCAGCGTGAGCAGATCGATGGCGTACGGAAGCGCCCGGTTGATCTTGTGGTGCCGCTTCTTGATCTGATCCGAAATCCAGATGTAGGGGAACAGCACACCGAAGAGCGTGAAGAATATGGCCGCGATCAGCGGGCCCTTGAGCGCGTTGAGCAGGAGCAGCCCGAGCACGCCGAACAGGATGGCGCCGAGCTCCTGCATGGCGATGAACTCCTCGGGGAGCAGTCTCGGTCGTCCCATGGCCACGAATCGGCGCGCCATCTTCCGCGCGAAGCCGACACTCACCAGCGGGCGGTTGATGGAACCGACCCGCCCCAGCACCACCTGCCCTGCCGAGCGAATCGCGTTGTCCCCTTGGGATTGCATCTGCGCCTGGGTGGCGGCGATGAAGCGCCGCGGATACACGGCCCAGACCACCAGGAACACGGCGCCGAACACCAGCACGACGAAGCTGAGGGTCATCATTGGGGTCATGGTTTCACGTTCGTCATTCCCCGCGGATCACACGTCGATGCTCACGATCTTGCGAATGAGCCAGATGCCCATCAGCTCCATGAGGATGATGGCACCGATCAGGATGTAACCGAACCGATGGTGCAACATCGGCTGCATGAGATCGGGCCGACAGTGATTCAACACCAGGCCGAGCACAAGCGGCATCATGGCCACGACCCACGCCTGCATCTTTCCCTGCGCCACCAGGGACTGAATCTTACCCTCCAGGCGAAACCGCTCGCGGATGGTGCTGGCGATGATGTCGTACATCTCGGCCATGTTTCCACCCAGCTTGCGGGACACGTTGGTGGACACCACCACCAGCTCGAGGTCCTCGCTGCCCACCCGGTAGGACATGTTCTCCAGCGACTCCTCCACCGAGACGCCGAGCTTGAGCTCCTTCACCAGCAGATCGAACTCCTGACCGATGGGCGGCGGCATCTCCCGCGCGATGTTCTCCGCGGCCTGCGGCAGGGTCAAGCCGGCCTTGAAGGCCGCCGCCATCTGCACCAGGGCGTCGACCAGCTGCCGCTCGAATTTCTTGATCCGCTTGACCCGCAGGTGGCGAATGCCGAGCAGCGGGAAGACGAAGCCCATCACGCCGAGAATCAGCCCGGCGACGACATTCAGCGCCGCCAGGCCGAGCAGGAAGAAGATGATCGCCAGGCACATGCTGAGCGCGAGGATCTGCCGGGGCGTGACGAACATGAACATGCCCTCGAGCGTCTGCGTCCCCTTGGTGGCGTACCGGTCCTCATACTGCTCCAGGCCGCGGGAGACGATGGCAGAAACCACCACCACCAGGAGAAACACGGCAATGAACGTGAACAGTACGACTAGGCCGAGCACTGCGCACTACTTCCTGAGCCCGGGCAACCCACGAATGATCTTGATCCGCTGGATGGTCTGGTAGCGCTCCTCCCGCAGCTTCTTCACGCGCTCACCCGTAATCAGGGTCGTGATCGTGGTGCGGGCCCGCTCCTGGTACACGTCCAGATCCTCAGGATTCCGGAGCGTCATGTAGAGCTGGCCGAGCTCCTGCGCCAGCACCAGGATTTCCGCCTCCGCCGGGAGTACGAGCAACGTCAGGGAGTTGTAGTCGTGCGCCTTGGAGCCGGACGTGCCGCGATGCATGGGGCGCAACTGACCGGTGGCGAGCACGATGACGTTCTGCAGCAGGGTCACGGCGATCATGCGATTGGTCGTGGGATCCCGGAAGGTCCCCAGCACGTCCACGTGATCTGCCGGGCGGACCATCCCGCCCACGGCCGAGCGCTCCGTGACCGACACGGTGATGGCGCGCCCCTTCTTGGTGACCGCCTTGGAGAGCTTGTCCTCGGCGCTCTCCCGGCCCCGCAGATGGTGCCAGCTCAGGGGATCGCCCTTCTGGACGGGGAACACCACCTCGTTGCCCAGCACGGTATCCAACTCCTTGGGGATCACCATGTCTGCCGTGCGGAACTTGCGGGGAATCTTGTCGGTGGTGATCAGGTCCTCCGAGAGGATGGTCCCCGGTGCGATGTTGGCGCTCGAAACGACAACGTCGGTGAGCTCCCACCCGGCGCGCGCGCTCTTCTTGGCATTCTCCACGATGCCCCAGAACAGCACGGCCGCCAGGGCGGCCAGCACCACGGCGATGATAATCGGGATGATGCCCTTGGTCATACTCCTCCTCGACGGTATTCAGCCCCGTGTACGCCCGGGAACTGGGAGCTCGTCTACCGGGGCTATTCTACTGGTCTGCCAGGCAGCCGTCAAACAGCTAGACACTGTCGAACCCACCAACAGCACTCACGAATCCGGCAACACATCAGGCCGGTGTCGCCGCAGGGGAGCCGGTTAATACGCCACGGCCGTCAATCCCCTTGCGCCACGCCTCAGAAGCGGCGATCATGACCGCCACACCATGCAGCGGCTCATACGGAGGATATTCAACGTGTACCCGGGCGAAGGCGTCCAGGTGCTGATCCTGCTGTTGTTCATCTTCTTCATCCAGGCCGTTCTCTCCACCGGCAAGGTGCTCCAATACGCCGTCTTCCTGGACGCCTACGGACGGAAATCCCTCGCCCTGGCCTTTGTGCTGGCGCCCGTGGTCCTGGCCGTGGTTTCGGCCGTCTATTCTGCCTTGACCCGCCTGATCCGCGTCTCGATCCTGGTGCCCGTCACCCTGGTGGTGCTGGCCGCAGGCTTCCTGTTCTGGCGACTGGTGTTCGCCGCTGACAATCCCGACTTCCCGGTGCTCGGCACCTACGCCCCCGAAGGACTGACCGACCCCTACGGACCGTTCTTTCTGTACATCTGGGTGGAGGTGGCGGCGTCCATCGCCATCGTTCAGGCCTGGTCCTTCGTCAGCGACGCCTTTGATCCCAGGCAGGCCAAGCGGCTGATCCCCCTGGTGGGCCTCGGGGCGAGCTTCTCGTTTCTGTTCAACGGCTTCGTGGTGCATCCCCTGGTGAAGTACTGGATCGATGCCAGCGATCTCACCTGGGTGGTTGCCGGCTCTTTCCTGATGTCGATCCTCCTGTTCTGGATCGCCCGCAGGCGGGGCATCGGCGGCCGGGATCCCTCCCCCCGGCCAACGCCCGCCTCGGGATCGGCACCGACAAAGGCCGGCTTCTTCGCCTCCATGAAGCTGGGATTCGAGCAGATCGCGCGGACGCCACTGCTCCGGCTCTTCGCCGTCATTACCGTGGCGACGATCATCACCCAGGGGCTGCTGGACTTCATCTTCATGAACGAGCTGCGGGCGCGCTTCGAGAAGAACGAGCTGGCGAGCTTCTACGCCATCTTCTTCGGCGTGCTGGGCGGCGCGCAGGTGCTGCTCCAGATGTTCGTCTCCGGGCGGCTGTTGACCCGCCTGGGCAGCGCGGTCTGCCTGATGATTCTACCCCTGGCGATCGCGCTGGGGGGCCTGGCCTACGCGATCCTGCCCGTCTTCTGGCTGCTGGTCTCCCTGCGCTTCGGCGACCGGATGCTCAAGCAGGCGTTCTACAGCCCGAGCCTGCAGGCCCTGTACACGCCGGTTCCCAAGCTGGCCAAGCGCCAGGCGATGACCCTGATCAAGGGCGTGGTCTCTCCGCTGTCCTTCGCCGTCTTCGGCTTGGTCCTGCTGCTGGTGGGCGCGGTGGACCTGCGGTACATCGCCATCGGCCTGGTGGTGGTGGCGGGCACCGCCTTCGTGATCCTGGCCTTGAAGGCGCGGCCGGCCTACGTCGAGGCGCTGCGCAAAGCGCTGGACCGACGCAAGCTGGATCACGGCGACGTGGTGGAGGACTTCGCCGTGGCGCTGGACGGCGAAACCATCGGCTTCATCCAACGGGCGGTCTTCGAGGAGCAGGACGAGGGCAAGGCGGTGTTCGCCCTCCGGCTCCTGTCCGGCGCCCGATCCCCGCAGGTGCGAGAGCTGATGTTCAAGGCGTGCAAGCACAGCTCCGCGCTGGTCCGGCGCGAGGCCAGCATCCTGATCGCTGAGCTCGAGCGACCCACCGACGCCCCGGCCGTGGCCAAGCTGATGTCCGACGAGGACGACCCGGACGTGGTGTCCCAGCACCTGGTCACCCTGGCCACCCTGGGCACCGAGGGCACGTCGGGGACGGTCAAGTGGATGCTCGAAGACGAGCGCAGCCGGGTGAAGGCCGCGGCCACGCTGTGCGCGTTCCGGCTCGGATTGGCGGCCGAGCAGGCCGAGCAGACCTTTCTGACCTTGGCGCGCTCCGACGACGTGGGGCTGCGACTCGAGCTGGCCCGGGCGCTGCATCCCTTTGCGCACGAAAGCCTGGCCGCCCGCTGTCAGGTCCTGATGCGAGACGAGGCGGAAGCGGTCCGGGGCGCGGCGCTCCATGCCGCCGCGGCGATCCGCTCCCCCTCCCTGCTGATCGACGCCCTGGTGTGCTTCGCCTGCCGCGGTCCCCGGGACGAGGCCGGCGTCGCCCTGGCCGCCCTGGGCGATGTGGCCGTGCCCGAGCTGGGGCGCATCGCCGCCCACGAGAAGGCGCCTCTGCAGCTCCGGCAGCGCGTGCCACGCATCCTGGCCTCGGTGGACACCGACGCCGCGGGCCAGGTGCTCGAGCGGCTGCTCTCCGATCCGCACGAGGACATCCGGCTCTACGCCATCCGGTCCTTGAACCGGATCACCGACAACCCCGGCGGCTATGATCGCCCCCCCCGGGACCTCATCCTCAGTCGTCTCCGCGACGAGGTGCTGATCGGCCACCTGCTGGCGTCCACCCGCCGGGGCCTCTCTTCGAGGATCGATCCGCGCCAGGAGTCGCTGCTCACCCAGGAGCTCGGCCACCGGCTGTCCCACTGCTTCACGCGGCTGTTCGGCCTGGCGGCGCTGGTGGAGGATCCGAAGATGACGGCGATCATCCACTGGAACCTCCAGAGCGGTGACTCGCGGCTGAACGCCCACGCCATCGAGCTCATCGACACCGCCTTCTCCCGGGAGGTGGCCGCCCTCGTGGTGCCCCTGGTGGAGCACCGCGCCCGCACCTCCGAAATGGCCAAAATGTTCCCAGAGGCAGCGGACCGCCTCCGGATGGCGGTCAACGACCCCGTGCGCGCCGTGATTTCCGGATCGGACCAGTGGCTACGCACCTGCGCCGCGGTGGGTTGGCCCGAACGAGCCGAGTCTCTCGACTCCGACCTCTACAGCGAGGTTCAGACCATGCTTCCATTGATCGAGCAAATCCTGTTCCTGCAGAGCGTTCCCATCTTCCGGGAGCTCTCCGGCGAGGAGCTCCACTTCATCGCCGGCATCACCGTCGAGGTGTCGATCCCCGAGGGGGCGACGCTCTTCCACGCCGGCGATCCGGGGGACGCCATGTACCTCGTCCTCGACGGCTCCGTCTCCATCCGGCTGGACGGTCAGGAGATCGTCCGCATGGGCAAGCGCGAGTGCTTCGGAGAGATGGCCGTGCTCGACAACCTCCCCCGCAGCGCCGACGCCGTGGCCGCCGAGGACACCGAGCTGCTGCGCATCGACGCCCAGAGCTTCGACGAGCTGCTCCAGGAGAAGCATCAGATCGTCAAGGGCATCTTCAAGGTCCTGTCCTCCCGCCTGAGGGAGTCCACCGCCCGCCGCGTGACCAACCGCGGCATGGAGGCCATCCCCGCCCCGGCCGACTGATCCGTTCTTCGGACCCCGCAGAACCCGCGTTCCTCCAATGCTTGCGCGTGATAACACAATGTGATAAATTGTTATCATCATGGTCCGAACGCAGATCAGTCTCTCAGAAGAGGAATACGAGGCCGCCAAGGTCGAAGCGCGGCGGCGCGGCATTTCGTTGGCTGAGCTGCTCAGGCGGTCGCTGCGATCCATGTTGCCCGCGGACGACGAGAAACCCTGGATGCGCCTCGCCGGAATGATAGAGTCGGGAGACCCGAGCTCGAGCCAGCGCATTGACGAGATCGTCTATGGCCACAAAGACTGAGGCCTACGTCGACACCTCGGCGCTCATCGCGTTCGCGGATCGATCGGACTCGTACCACGACCTGTTCCGACGCCTCTTCTCGGATCCCCCGAAGCTGTACACCACAACCCTGGTCGTGGCAGAGAGTCATGCGTGGTTCTTGCGCCGGTACGACCGACACCGCGCCCTTCAGTTTCTGTCCCTGTTCGAGCTCATGAAGCCGCTGCGGGTTCTCGGCGCCACCCCGAAAGACCAGGCGGGGGGCACCGAGGTTCTGCGGAGGTTCTCCGATCAGGATCTCACGATCTGCGACGCGGTCGGCCTCCACCTGATGCAGGAGAAGAAGACCAAGATGTGCTGGTCCACCGACTTTCATCTGGGACTGGGCGGCGTCCCGCTGGTCATCCACCAGTATTGAGACTTCCTCCTCTCCGGGGCTGATCCGGTCTCTGCACCCACGGCCGGACGATCCCAATCGACACGGGACGCAGACCAGGGACCGGCCGATCAGGTCACCTCCGAGCGGATCCCGAGCCCTTGGACCCGGCAGCGTCACCCGGCGCGATGATCCGGAGCACGTCCCGGGGGTCCACGCGGCGTCGGTACCGGATGATCGGCGTGTCGAGCGGAAGATCCCGCTCGCTGCACTGCCGGTCCTCGTCGACGCAGAGGATCAGGTCCCGGCGCTTTGCTGTCCGGAGATGCCGGAGCTTGCTCGCCACGTACTCCGGCGTCCAGTAGCCGAGGATCTCGAGCAGCCAGCATCGACCGGGCCGCCGGCGGTGCCGGATCGCGAAGTCCGGAAAGATGAGGGTCTTCCCCGCGACCACGGGCGCCGGCTCGCGCACGAGATCCCAGTCGGGTGCGGCGCGGCCGAAGTCCCGGAAGAAGCGGGCCTCCACCCGGCTATCGAACTTCCGCGGGGCCTTGGCCGGGAAGATCGGGTCGCCGGATCGCAGCTGCAGCTGGAGCGGGCGGTCGTCCAGGCGGAGCTCGGCTGCCAGCCGGAACGCGTCGCACCAGACGAGCTGGGGCACAAGCCCTGCCAGCGCCCGGCCATAGACGAGGGTGCGTCGGAAGAGCGCCAGGGGGCCCGAAACCTCGATCCGGGCTTGGAAGCCGCGCTCCCCGGAGCGCACCGTGACGATCAACCCGACCCACTTCGCCTGCCGGATGATGGCCCTGGCGTGACCGGTGAGGTCGATGGTCACGCACGAGGACCGGCGGAGCAGGGACTGGGCGATGTCCAGGTTGGCTCGCAGGGCCAGCTCGCCCGGGTCGAGCGCCTCGGGCGGAGGTGCCAGGCGACGCTCGCCGGGCAGATCGGCGAACAGCGCCTCGTCCAGCTCCGCCGGGGTCGTTCCGAGTCGGTCGGCGAGCCGCGAGAGCACTTCCCGGCGGCCGCCGCCGAAGGCCGCCGCCTCGAACACGGCGTCCCGTGCCTCACGTGGCGCGAGCGGGCCGGGCGGCTCGTGCGGGAAGAGCCGGTCCAGCACCCGGCTTGCGATGGCCAGCTTGTGCCTGGGGCACGGGACGCGAAGCGGAATCCGCAGGTGCTCATCGAGCTCGCGGCGTCGATGCCCGACGAAGCGGTCGTAGGCCTCGACGAGCGCCAGGAGCCAGGGATGATCGGCCTCGCGCAAGAAGTGCGGAATCAACTGCCGGCCCTGTCGGCTATGAGGTGGTGCGGTTGGGTAGGTCAAGGTCCATCTCCCGTTGGCGTGCCCGCCGCTCTTCGGTCGAAGCCCGGGTGATCAGCTCGTAGACCAGGGCCCGTTTCCCGGCCGTTGGCCGCAGAACGCGTCCGATGCGCTGCACGTACTCCCTGGTGCCCTGCGTGCCCCCCACGAGGATGCCCACCTCGGCGTCCGGCACGTCCAGCCCTTCGTTGAGCACCCGCGACGAGACCAGGGACCGCAGCCGTCCCTGCTTGAACTTCTCCAGCACTCTGTCCCTCTCCTTGCGGCCGATGTCGCAGGTGATGGGCATGATCAGATGCTCGCGAGCGATCCGGTAGGCGGTCTCATTGTCCGGAGTGAAGACCAGCGTTCGCTGCTCGCGGTGCCGGTCCAGCAACGCCCGCAGCGCGGCCGCCTTGGCCCGGGTGAAGCCGGTGATTCGTCGACTTGCACGCCAGGCCGCCAGGGCGCGCAGGCCCTCGTCCGTCCGGGAGGCCGTGGCCATGAAGTCGGCCCAGCTGCTCTCGGGCGCCACGCGCCGGAACTGCCGGAATGCCGCGCTGAAGATCCGGTACTCGGTATCGTAGGCCTGTCGCTCCCGCGGGCTCAGCTCGAGGAACAGAGCCATTCTCTCGAAGTCGGCCAGGTACCGTCCGGCGAGATCGCGCACGCTGAGGTGAAAAACGGTCGGACCCATCAGCTCGGCCAGCCGATCCGCCCGGGCACCGGGCTCTGGTGGAGTGGCGGTGAGCCCCAGACGCGCCGATGCCAGGCTCATCTCCAGGATCTCGTCCCGGGATCCACAACCGAAGTGGTGTGCCTCGTCAACGATGAGCAGCTCGAACCGGTTGCCCCAACGGCTCATGTGTCGGTAGGCGCTTTCGAAGGTGCTCACCATCACGGGCGCGAGCTCCCGTCGGCCGTCCCCATAGATGCCTACCGCGCCCGGCAGGAGTCTGCCGACCTCCTCTACCCACTGATGCAGGAGCACCCGGGTGGGGACCAGAACCAGCGTGGCTGTCTTCAGCTTCACCAGGGCGGCCAGGCCGACCCGGGTCTTTCCGCTGCCCGTGGGAAGGGCCACCACACCCCGCCATCCGGCCGACCGCCACGCGATCAGCGCGCCGGTTTGATAGGGCCGCAGTGAAGGGGGCCGAAGCCCCTGAAGCCCAGGGAACGCCGATTCCTCGCGCGCAGAGGATTCGTCGGTGAAATCGATGTGCTGCTCACGGAGAACAGGAACAATGGCCGGATGTCGCCAGGCAGGAGCCCGATAAGCTGCCACCCTGGGATCCCACAGCACCCCGGGCAGCGCCGCCGCGTCGAGGGACTGCGGAGGCTCCAGCAGCAGCAGCGTGCCCCGATCGAATACGAGTCGCATAGTCTCACCCTTCACGGGGCGTCTGCCCCTCACTCCTACCTGGTTATCGGCGGGCAGGCGGGGGAGTTGCGGATTTTCCGGGAGCCCACAACAAAAGGGTTTCAATCAGGCGGAGCATCGCTGCAGGCGGAGGTCGGCCGGCCCGGACCTCAAAGGCGGATCTCGGTCAGGGACGCACGGATTTCGCACCGGAACGCGAATTTCGGGCTGCGGTCGTCCGGTGCCTGGCGAGCGAACACGGCGAGCTTCGGTGAGTTCTGCGGTGTCTTGCGGGAGCTCGCCAGGCACTGGTGGGGCCTTCGGAGCGGTTCCCTTCTGCCCGCGATCCCTGCCGCGTCACCCGCGGGCCGCCCGTGGCACGAAGCTCGCATTCGGCGTGGCGGTAGGCCGACACACGGAGTCCTGGTAAAATGGAGCGCGCGGTAAAGGGCTCATGCATCATGGAGAAGATTCGCGAGCAACAGCTGCTCGATGCCCTGGCGGCCATCGAGCGGGATCTCGCCTCATGCGCGGTCGATCCCGCGGCGGTGTCCGGTGTGCTTCGCGCTCGATCCGGGCTGCAGGAGCTCAGGGAGCAGTACACCGGCACCCCATCAGCCGACCGTTCGTTCTGGGAACGCCATCTGGAGCGTCTGCAGGCCTGCGGCGAGTCCATCCGGCGCTGCCTATCGAGCTGTCGTGATCACCTCGCGGCCGAGTTCCTACGGGCTGACCAGTCCGCGAAGAAATGGCAGGAGGCTCGCGAGGCCTGTCGGGATGCCTTGATCGAGCTGGCTCGCACCGAGCAGATCACACACGTACAGGCGGCCGAGGGACGCGTTGTCATCAAGGAGAGCATCACCACCTCATTGCCGCCGAACGACACCCCTGAACGCGAGGAACTGGTGCAGATCATCGAGCAGACCGGCCGCTGGGCCGAGGTCGGCGTGCTCAACCCGGCTCGCCTGCGCAAGGCCCTCGACCAGGGAGGATTCTCCGAGGAGCAGGCCGCTCGCATCGCCGAGCTCTGCCCACCCAAGACGATCTACCGCCTGACCGTCCTGCCATCAGCCACCGATCAACAACCACCGAGCGATTGGTGAGTCGGGAGGTGCGTTGATCTGCTACTCCGAACCTGAGCTCATCCGCACGTTGCATCGGGGACAGTACCGCGCAGCGGCAGCGCCCCGAATGGCGACCACGCCGAGCACCACCACCGCACCCGCAAGCACCATGCTCCAACCAGGCACCGCAGCGACGCGCTGGGCGGCCAGCACGGCCAGGGCGGCCAAGCCGAGCACCAGCAGCCCATACCCTGTCCCGCGCCGGATCCGGCGCAAATCCTGCACCTCCCGCCCCCCGCAACGGGGGCAGCTCAGCGGCAGCTCGCTCATGGCGCTGACCATAGCAACCCGCCCCGGGAAAGCAACGGCCGGGCACATGGTCAGCGGTCTGATGAGGTTAGATAGGGTCTGATGAGGTGCCTACTCCGACCAGAGGGCCGTGAGGGAGAGGGGGATCGCCTCGAAGGGTGGGGCAGACACGGTCTCGTCCTCGCCGTGGGTCGAGAGCAACACCCATTTCTTGTCCAGGATCGAGTAGACCTTGAGCGTGCGCGGCTCTGGATCGACAAGCCGGAGAGGGGGGATCGATAAGCCGGCGTAGACAGGGAGCTTGCGCACCCGGTCGTGCTGTGCCGTGCTCGGCGAGAGGACCTCACAGATCCGGTCGGGAGTCAGCGTGAACTTCTGATCACCGGGCAGGTTCGGCTGATCCGTTCCTGACGCCAGCCGGCCAGGTCCGGGACCAGGATCTGCTCTTCCAGCAGCAGCTCGGGCTCATCGAGGATCCACCCAGCAGCGCGAGTTTTGAGCGTCAACCCGCCACTTCGTGGCTCACTCCGCCCCCTCTGAGGGTCGTGAGAGCTCCACGACACGGCCACTTCTCGGACTTCGGGCGCCCTGCTCACCGCGGTCGCAGCGGGTGCTCCCAGCGCAACCCGGGGAACCGAGCGAAGTCACTGTCGGTGGTCACCCAACAGCAGCCGTGCTCCATGGCGACGGCGGCATGGTAGGCGTCGGCGACCAGCTTGGCTGAGGCGCCCGTTTGCAGGCAGAGCTCCGTGAAGATGGACCGGTGACGCGGTCCGGGACCCAGGAGGCGCGCCGTGGGTCTTCGGCACAGCTCATCGATGAAGGCGAAGACCTCGTCCAGCGTGGACGGACGGGCGAACACGCGTGGGTTGGTCACGATTCGAACCACGCCGCTGAGAACGGCCGGCGACAAAGCAAAGGGCTCGCTCGCGGTCGCAAGCTCCGACAGCCAGCGGCCGAAGGTCAGGTGCTCTGCGTGGGCATCCTCTCGATGGGCGTAGATCAGGACATTGACATCCGGCATGCGCATGGCTTCACCCGGAGCGTGGCCCGTAGCGCGCTTCGTCTTCGGCGGTAAGCAGCGCAGAGGTCCGATCGAGGTCGACCTCGGGCGGCGCCCCTCCACCCCCAACGGTCACCAGCCGAAACGGCGGTGCTTCCGGCTCGTCCTCCGCGCGGGTCAAGACGTCTCGCAATGCCCGAGCGATGAAGGCGCTCACACTCAGTCCTTCGGCTCCCGCTCGTTCCCTGACGAGCCTAGCTATCTGATCATCCAGGGAAATCGTGGTTCTCATACATCACATCATAACAGATGTATTCAAGTGCATCAATATGAATGCACGTGCATCTTGATCAGAGCGAACCAACCGGGGATACTGGACCCCAGGAGGTCTGCCATGAAGACCGTTGCGCATAGCTCCCATTTCGCCAGACAGGGCTGGTACCCCGGAGACGCAGAGACCTGCTCCAGTCAGCTGGAGCAGTACCTGGATGAGCTGGACAGCCTCCCCATCCCCGACCAGCCTCTGCGGGCCGGAATCGTGCCCCACGCCGGTTGGATGTTCTCCGGCGCCCTGGCCGGCCGGACCATCGGCGCCCTGGCGAAAAAGGGCGCCGCGGAAACCGTGGTCCTCCTCGGCGGGCATCTCGGCCCGCGATCGCCGAGCTGGGTCCTCCAGGAAGGGGTCTGGGAGACACCCATCGGCGATCTGAAAACCGACACCGAGCTGGCAGCGGCCATCGCCGAGAAGACCCCGCTCGAGGCCATCGGGCCGGCAGAGTACCGCCCGGACAACACCATCGAGCTGCAGCTCCCGTTTCTGCGCTACGCCTTTCCCGAGGCCCGGCTCGTCACCGCGGGCGTTCCGGCCGACAGCGACTGCGTGACCACCGGACGCAGCGTGGTACAGGCCGCCCACGCGCTCGGTCGCAAGATCCTGGTGGTGGGCTCCACCGACCTCACCCACTACGGCCCGAACTACGGCTTCAGCCCGGCGGGCAGCGGCGAGGACGCGGTGCGTTGGGTCAAGGAAGAGAACGACCGCCGCGCCGTGGACCTCATGCAGCGGCTCGCTGCCGACACCCTGCTCGCCGAGGCCCTGGACAAACACTTCTGCTGCTGTCCCGGCGCCACCGCCGCCACCCTCGCGGCCGCCCGGGAGCTCGGCGCGACCCAGGGCCACGTGCTCAGCACCCTGACCAGCTACGACGTGCGGCCGGGCAGCAGCTTCGTGGGCTACGCCTCAGTGGTGTTCTGACGCGCAGGATCAGCTCAATAAATGGATGGGACCGGGGAGCCCATGGCCAGGGGGCGGCCTCACCTGCTCACCCCTCGCCCCAGCACCAGAGCGACCCGTCCGACGAGATGACGCAGACGAGGTATTTCCCGGAGGAGATCTTCAGGGCATCGTCGAGTCCAACCACCATCGAAGGCCCGTTGCCGAGGTTCTGGTCGATTTCACCATCACCACGCTGACCATAGAAATCACTCCCCCAGCAGGTTACTGTGCCATCCTGCAGCAGCGCACAGGTGCTGTAGGCTCCGGGGGCAACCTCAGTCGCATCCTCCACATCGGGTTGCTGAATAAAACGGCTCGTACTCTGTCCAAGCCCGATGGCGCCGGCGCCGATTTGGCCCGCAGAGTTCGAGCCCCAGCACCATACATTCCCGTCCCCATCGACTAGACAGTCGTGAAAAAAACCGGCGCCAAAACTCTGGATTGGAGGAACAACTTCCACCTCCATGGGAGCTGCTTGACGGCCTGGGAGTGGAGCGTCTCCCCAACACAAGAGGAGCCCTTCTATGGTAGCCGCACAGGTATGCCATGTGCTGCAGTACACTGAATCAAACTGATAATCTCCGATTGGCTCGACGGGTGTGGTGATCAATCGTGGCGCGTTCTCACCGAGGCCCAACTGATCCCAGGTGTTCGAGCCCCAGCACATGAGAGTGTGCATGGGATCGAGATAGCAGATATGCTGTCCGCCCATGCTCATTTCAACGATGTCATACTGCTCGTGCACGCTCGTTGGCGTGCCATTGATGACCTCGTCACCAAGGCCCCAGCACCACACTTGCCGATCGGTCGTAAAGGCACAACTCGCCCTCCATCCCCCACGCGGCACGAACACCCTCTTCGCCGGTGGGATCCCTTCCACGAGCACCGGCGTGGCGCTCCTCGTCATGATGTCGTTTCCCAACGCTCCGTAGCAGTTCGAGCCCCAGCAGTACACCTCGCCGCTCCCCGTCACCGCGCAGTGATGATCCCACCCGGCGGCCACGTCCACCACGTCCTCGAGCCCCTCGATCCGAATCGGCACCGGGCTGCTAATGACCGCGTCGTATGGAGGGCAGGCCGCAAGGGCGTCGAGCCCGCCGTCCAAATTCGAATTGCCCGGCGGTTGCCCGCACCCGCTTGGGCCAGCCTCAAGGAAGAGGATCGTCAGCGAAGCCAATGCACCTGCGATCGGCAACGGTCTCCGGCCCCGCCTGCGCGGACGGCTCATCACGGCAGCTCCTCCACCCGGTGGATCCGGAAGCCCTGCTGGGTTCGGTGCACCACAAGGTCTCCGATCACCTCGCCGAAGACCACCCGCCCCGCGGACATGGAATAGCTGCCTACGAGGTCCACCACACCCCCGATCTCGTCAACCGCGAAGGCTTCGGCGGCCTGGCCGCTGGGGCAGCCGCCGCCCGAGAGGCACTTCAGCCAGGTCGCGGCCCCGCCCTCGGCCACCTGGATGAGCTGCGCTCCCAGGTAAGTCTTGCGCGGGCGCTTGTCGGTCGAGACCTCTCCGATGAGCTCCGAGACACCGACGCCGAAGGAGCGGTACACCTTGATCCGTCCGCCGTTGCCGCTGGCCACGACGAGCAGCCCCCGGCGGGCCCGGACCACCACGTCCACGTCGCCCACGTCCAGCACGTCGAACAGGAACGGCTGCTTCGGCTCGATGATCGAGACCTGGGCCACGCCCATGGGCCCGCAGGCCAGATACACGGCGGTGTCCCGGGCGGTCACGCTGCGGCACGGGCCGGCCAGGGCCAGCGCGCCGACCACCGTCATGGATGCGGGATCGGACACGTCGATCACCTTCAGCCCCCCATCTCCCCCGCCGTGCGCGGTGCAGAGCAAGTGCGGGCCGCAGCGTATAACGTCATCGATCCCGGCCCCGGTCGACAAGCTGGAGATGAGCAATGGGCTCGCCGGGTCATCGAGGTCGTAAGCCAGGATCTCCGCGTTCCGGGCCACATAGAGGGTCCCTCCCACGCCCACCACTCCCGAGACGTTGCCGGGCAGGCCGACCTCGTACACGGGCGAGAGCGCCGCGGGCCGGTTTCGCACCGTGATCGGCACCGTGGCCCCGGCCGGGTAGCCCGGGCCCGGCAGGACCCGGGCCGCGTAGAGCCGGCCCGGCTCGCCCAGCAGGGCCAGTCGGTGCTCGGTGGACACCCGGTCGTCGGTGGAGATGACCGCGCCGGCCTCGCTCTGGATCACGAGCTGCAAGTTGGGCTCGGTGGACTGCACGGTGATCAGCCGGAGCTCCCCCGGCAACGGCGCGGCAGGATCGATGTCGACGAAGAAGCGCGGGCGGCTGTCCTCCGAGAGCGTGTGCTCTGTGACCCCGGGTTCAACGGACGGGACTGCGGTCAGGCTCGGCCGCGCGATCCACGCCCCGGTCCGCAGGTCCAGCTCCCAGGGCTTCAGCTCGGGCGCGTTCTCCACTCCGATACCGCCCGCGAGCCAGAGCTTGCCCCGGGTCGCGTCGGCGTGCAGCACGGGCTGGATCCGGGCGGCCGGCCCGGCCGGGTCGTCCGCCGCCACCCGGCTCCACACGCCGGTGTCCACGTCGAGTGCGATCACGCCGCCCCGCGCCACACCCGCGGTGATCCCGCCGGCAGCGTACAGCGTTCGGCTCGCGAGGTCGAAGAATGCGCCGTGGTCCCGTCGGGCCGCGCCCAGGGTCGCGTCGCCCTGCGCGACGCGGTAGGAGAGCCCAGAGGCCAAGTCCACCGCGGTCACCGTGCCCCGCTCGGGCGAGGCCCCGCCTCCGAAGACCAGCAGCCGGCGCTTCAGGGGGTCGTGGCTCACCGAGTAGCCGTTGATCTCGCCCAGCCCGTCCACCCGGCCGATGGACGTCCAGGTCAGGTTCTCCAGATCCAGCACGTGGAGCACGTTCCGCCTGGGCAGCCGGGTCTCCCCCGGCCGCTCGTTGCCGAGCAGGTACAGCATCTGGCGGTCGCTGTCGAAGACGACGTGCGCATCCTCGAGGTTCGGCGCTGCACCTGCAGCCCCCCCCAGTAGATCGCCGGCGGTGGTCCAGGTGTGGCTCGCCCCGGAGACGAGGCCGAGCCAGACCGTGGGGTTTCCCGCGGTCGGATCCTCGGAGATGCCTGAGCCTTCCTCAAAGCCGACGATCACGGCGACGTCCTCGGAAAGGCCGCTGGTCCGCGCCGCGAGCACGCCCGACGTGGCACGCATCTCGTCGAGATCAGGCCGCCGGCCGCTCGGCAGCGTCGAAGGCAGCTCGAGCAGGGAGCGCGGCTTGGCCGGGCTCCGATCGAAGAGCACCACGTTGTCGACCGTGGAGCCGTCCTGCCGGATGATCGCAAAAGGCTCCCGAGGAGGGTCGGTGTACCCGATCGACTCGAGGTAGACGCCCGCATCGAACCACCAGGGCCGCATCTGCCAGTGCTGCAGAACGACCGGATCGATCTGACAGCCCGAGTGAGCCGCGAAGATGTGGGTCTGATCGCTGAGGCGACGCCGCCCCTCCAGAATGACGTGATCCTGCGGCACCACCGCGTCGGACCAGGAGATGCGCAGCCGCTGCTGGAACCCGCCGAGCTGGGCGTCCTCGGTGGAGTATACGTCGAAGGGGTCGGGCCAGGCCTTGGTCAGCAGGTGCTCCCACAGGAAGCTGTAGCGATTCACCGAGTTCCGGCGATCGAACGTGACGATTCGGTTACGAGCCATCTCGTTTTGCCAGATGAACAGCCCCTCCAAAAAATCTGTCCCGCCGTATGGGAACGCGACGAGGTCGTGGAACTCCGTCGCGCGGATCGGCTGCCAGAGGTACCGGGTGAGCGCGTTGCAGCCGTAGTTGGGGCCCGTGCCACAGAACGATGGGACGAGGAGCGGATCACAGCTACAGGTTTCGATGGAGGTGCCCGCCGGGCTCTGAGCGGCACCGACCGTGGAGGCGTTGGCCCTGAACTCCACCCGGTACTCGTCCGGCGTGCACCAGACGATTCCGGTGCCGTACGGATAGAGGCCGTTGGCCGGCTCGAAGACGATGTCGCGCACGGTGAGATCGCAGCGGTCGCCGATCCCGTTCTGCGGGCTCTCGTCTTCCTGGCCCGGGTTGTAGAAGAGGTCTCTGCAGCCGGCGATGTCGGTCGGGTCGGGGCTGTCGCCGCTTGTGACCGCGTTTCGGACATTCTCGCAGTACGCGCTCTCGGGGGTTTCCGGATCGTCGGCACAATTGTCGAACAACGGGCTTTCGCAGGCCTGGTAGCAGAGGAGGTAGTAACCGCCGGGCGGCGTCATCCCGGCATTCTCGACCGCGTCGGCGAGGTACCGGCACTCCTCGTCGCAGGCGCCGGGGGTGACCTCCTCGCTCTCGGGCTCGAGCTGCATGTCCCCGTCCGTGTCCATCTTTCGCAACCTGTTGAATTTCTGGGGATCGGCCTCGTTCAGGACCCCGTCGCCGTCGATGTCCGGGTCGCACACATTGCCAACTCCGTCCAGGTCGAAGTCGAGCTGGCCCTCGTTGTCGTCCGTGGGGCAGTTGTCGCAGACGTCGGCCAGGGAGTCGGAGTCGCTGTTCACGCACTGGGGGTGGTCGTTGGTCCAGTTGAAGCGGCCCGGGCAGCAGTCATCCTGGTCGCACCAGCCGTCGCCGTCGGTGTCGGCGAGCCCCAGCTCGTCGCAGTCGCCGTCCTGGCGGTAGCACTTGACGACCACACCGTACTCGGCCGCATCGGGGTTTCGGGCGAGTCCGTCGAGCACTTGATCAACTATCCCAACATCACTGTTGAAACGCCAAGCAAGCCGGTCTGGATCATCAGTCAGGATCGTGGCTCGGGGTTCGTTCTCGTCATAGCTACTCCTTCCCAATGTTCCAAGGTAAAAATCCCCAGGTAAGTCCAGCTCCCGCGACAGCGGTGACAGCGCGCTCTGCACGGCTGTCTGCACCTCGCAGCGACGACGCTCGGTGTGCTCTCGATAGTCTTCGGGGCTGCAGTCCTCGCCTGCGCAGCCATCGGGATGGCCTTGCTCGTCCACCTGAGCACGGGTGACCCAGACGGTCGGATACTCCTGATTCGGGTCGGGAGGATTGCTGTGCCCAGCGGTGATGTCGGTCCGGGTTCCGTCAGCGTGAAAGCTGTACTGAAAAGAGTCCGGAAGAAATGTGATCTGGGTTTCTTGCCAGGTGTCCATCTCGAACAGGTAGATCTCATAGTCCATGCCCGGCACCGCCGGTCCAGGCGCGCTGCGCGAGTACGCGATTCGGCTGCCATCCCACGAAAACAGTGGACTCATGACCGCCGGCTCATCGGACGTCAGCTCCTGCGCGTTGGGATCCACGCCGGGGAAGGGGTTCGCACCACACCACTCGCTGTCCGGTCGGGCATCGCCCACGCGCGCGTCTCGGACGTCCGGCAGCACCTCGACATCCTGCACCGACGCCTCCAGGCCGGCCTCGGGGCCGGCGTCCGGATCGTGTCCCGGGTCCGTGCCATTGCAGCCCAGCGTCATCGCCAAGACTAGCGCGAACAGACAACGTACGACACGGCCGCTGCCATCCCTCACGGCGCCACCTCCACCCGGTACACCTCGAACCCTCCGGCCATGGAGCGCACCGCGCCGGAGCTCGCGTGCTCCAGGTGCGGCAGCGAGCAAGCGCCCATCGCCGGGCGGCGGCGCGGCGATGGGCTCAGATGTAAGCTCATGGCCCGGGGAGGACATGCTGGCCGGTGGGATCGAGGATCCCCATGGCGATCAAGTCGAACAGGTAGAGCTTCGCAGGGGAGTCAAGAGATAGCTCGTCTCTGAGGATGGCCAGGAGCCACCCGTCATCGCCCGGCATTCCCCACCAGTACCAGGGTAGCGTTGTCACGCGACGACCGATCATCGTGTCGATGTCGAGGATGTAGATGTCCCTCGCGCAGTACCCGTCCAAGTAGCCGCCTGTGAACCGAAAATCACTGAAGGTGACGAGGTTTCCATGAATCGCAGGAGCGCCTTGGTCGAAGGGATCGTCGGTGAGGCGCGTCTCTTGACCTGCCTCGATGTCGTAGAGGTAGACGTCCCACTGGCCGTGCCGAAAATCTGCCCACGCCACCTTGCTGCCCGAAACGGATGTCTCGTATGTCAAGTCGCCTGCCGTGCTCTCGAGACGAAGCGTCTGCTGGGTCTGCAAGTCGTAGATGTGGACGTCCTTGTTGTAAAATTGCGCGTTTGGAGGCATGGCAACCCATGTCACGAACCTGGAGCTGATGGAAAACCCCTCCGAGGCTCGGTCCACAGGAGAAAGCACAATGTCATCGCTGGTCACGAGGTCGAGCAGACGGAGCTCACCCGTTCCCGTTCCCTCAGCGAAGAAATCGTACGCCAGATATCTACCATTAAAGCGCGGGAAGGTTTTCTTGTCTGGCGAATCAGTGAGTCGAGCCTCTTGGCTCGAGTCGATGTCGTAGACGACGAGTTCGAATCGGTAGTCATCGACACCGATCGTACGATACCGGCCATCCGTCCAGATGATCTGCCCAGCGCTCATCGTCGGGCTGCGTTGCCAGGAGTCCGGAAGAAAGGTGATCTGGATCTCCTGCCAGGTATCCATCTCGAACAAGTAGACCTCGTAGTCCATGCTTGGCACTGCAGGTCCTGGTGCGGCACGTGAGTAGGCGATCCGGCTGCCATCCCACGAAAATCCCATGCTTATTACCGCCGGTGCGTCGGATATCAGCTCCTGCGCGTTCGGATCCACACCGGGGAATGGGTTCGCTCCGCACCACTCGCTGTCCGGTCGGGCATCGCCCACGCGCGCGTCTCGGACGTCCGGCGGCACCTCGACGTCCCGCACCGACGCCTCCAGGCCGGCCTCGGGGCCGGCGTCCGGATCGTCTCCCGGGTCTGTGCCATTGCAGCCCAGCGTCATCGCCAAGACCAGCGCGAGCAGACAACGTACGACACGGCCGCTGCCATGCCTCACGGCGTCACCTCCACCCGGTACACCTCGAACCCTCCGGCCATGGAGCGCACCGCGCCGGAGCCCGCGTGCTCCAGGTGCGGCAGCGAGCAAGCGCCCATCGCCGGGCGGCGTCGCGGCGATGGGCTCAGATGTAAGCTCATGGCCCGGGGAGGACATGCTGGCCGGTGGGATCGAGGATCCCCATGGCGATCAAGTCGAACAGGTAGAGCTTCGCAGGGGAATTAAGAGAATACTCGTCTCTCAGGATGGCCAGGAGCCACCCGTCATCGCCCGGTCTTCCCCACCAGTACCACGGGAGCGTCGTCACACGACGGCCGATCATCGTGTCGATGTCGAGGATGTAGATGTCTCGAGCACAGCGCCCATCGTAGTAGCCACCCGTGAACCGAAAATCACTGAATGTGACGAGGTTTCCGTGAATCGCCGCCCCCCCCTGATCGAAGGGATCGTCGGTGAGGCGCGTCTCCTGTCCGGCATCGATGTCATAGAGGTAGATGTCCCACTGGCCATGCCTAAAGTCATGCCATACCACCTTGCTACCCCACACCGAGGTACTGAATGTCGCGTCGTTCTCCGTGCTTTCTAGGCGAAGCGTTTGTTGTGTCTGAAGGTCGTATATATGGACGTCTTTGTTGTAGAATTGGGCGTTCGGAGGCATGGCTACCCAGGTCACGAATCTGTCGCTGATCGACACCCCTTCCGCGGCCCTACCCACAGGACTAAGCACAGTTTCATCGCTGGTGACGAGATCGCGTAGCCGGAGCTCCCCCGTTCCGGCTCCCTCCGCGATGAAGTCGTACACCAGATATCTACCATTGGTGAGCGGATAGAATTTAGTATCCGGAGAATCCGTGAGGCGAGTTTCTTGGCTCGATTCGATGTCGTAGTCGATGAGCTCGAATCGGTAGTCATCGACACCGATCGTGCGATACCGACCATCCGACCAGATGATCTGCCCCCCATACGTTGTCGGATCGTATTGCGGAGAGTCTGGAAGGAAAGTGATCTGGTTCTCCTGCCAGGTGTCAATCTCGAACAGATAGATTTCGTAGTCCGAGCTCGGCACGACTGGTCCCGGTGCGCAGCGTGAGTAGGCGATCCGGCTGCCATCCCACGAAAACAGTGGACTCATGACCGCGGGCTCATCGGACGTCAGCTCCTGCGCGTTGGGATCCACGCCGGGGAATGGGTTCGCTCCGCACCACTCGCTGTCCGGCCGGGCATCGCCCACGCGCGCGTCTCGGACGTCCGGCGGCACCTCGACGTCCCGCACCGACGCCTCCAGGCCGGCCTCGGGGCCGGCGTCCGGATCGCCTCCGGGATCCGTGCCGTTGCAGCCCGACATCGCCATCACGACGATCGTGAGCAGCACAGGCCCAGCGCTTCCCCTGCCATGCCTCACGGCGTCACCTCCACCCGGTACACCTCGAATCCTCCGGTCACGGAGCGTATGGCGCCCGAGCCGGTGAGCTCCAGGTGCGGCAGCGAGTACACGCCCATGGGGTACTGGTCCACCCATCCGAGAGCTCCGGCGGTGTCGTAGCGGTACACCTCCACCATGCCGCCGGTGTTGCATGACCCCCCGGCCTTGCACGCCTGGTACACCTGCTTGGGCAGCACGCCCACGTGCACGGTGTCTCCATGCACGCGGACGGCCTGGCCGATAGCGCTCAGCGTCTCCTCGCGCACGAGCTGCTCGCCGGCCTGGCGGTCGAGCGTGTACACCTTGAGCCGCTTGGCCAAGGTGCAGACATAGAGCCGATCGGCGTACACCTCCACCGCGGTGATGAGCCCGCCCACGTTGATCGATCCGATGTGCTGCGGCCCCGATGGGTCGGTCAGATCCACCACCTCCAGCTTGCCCGCCTTGGCCGCGTACACCCGCCCCCCGCGCCAGAGCGCTGCCAGCCGGCCGGCCTGTCCCGGGAGGTCGATCTGACTGGACAGCGCGAGGCTCGCCGGGTCGTCGATCGCCACCACCTGGAGCAGGTCCGCGCCCCCCGGGCTGTCCATGCTCACCAGGGCCCGCTTCAGATGGATCGTCAACCCGGTGGGCGTGCCTGCGGGGAGCGGAAGCATGTCCAGGGTCTGCGGAGCGCTGATAGCCGTCAAGTCGACGCTCACCAGGTCCTGCGGCAGCAGCACCAGGGCCACCGGGCCGCCGGGGCTCGCCACGGTTGCCAGGTCCACCGGTCGCGCCGAGGGCGAGCCCACCGAGAAGCTCCCGGCCGGTACGAGATTGGCCTCTCGAACCCCCAGCTCGTACTCGCTCACCACTCCCAGCACGAACCCGTCCAGGGCCACGAGCTCCAACACGTACCGCTCCCCGGGCTGCCCCAGGAACGACGCCGTCCGCTCGCCCGCTTCGCAGTGTCGGCCGGCTGAGATGCGCTCGCCCGCGCTGTCCCACACCTGCAGCCCTACGCAGGGATCACCGGAGGTCAGCGCTACGCGGACGAGCTGCCCGGGGTAGGGCGTCGTCTCATCGATGGAGACCTCCCACATGAGCGGCGCGTCGGGCGAGAACAGACCGTTGAGCGTGTTGCCGTCTGCGCTTTTCTCGGGGGCGATGGGGCGCTCCTCCCACAAGTTCTGAGAAGCGGAGAATCCCCAGATGGTGGGCGGCTTGAAGCCCGTGGCGTCCCGGCCTCCGGTGATCCAGAGCCGATCGTAGCGGCGCTCGTGGAGCATCCTCGCCTGCTCCCGGGGGCCGGGTCCGGAGGGATCGGTGCCGTCATCGAGCTGGGTCCAGGCCTCCGCCCTCAGGTCGTATTGCCACAGGTCACCCCTGACCTGGCTGCCCTGCTTGCCGCCGAACACGTACAGGTACCGGTTGAACGGGTCCATGGCCATGGCGTGGAAGCTGCGGGCCAGCGCCGCGGGTGGGGGGTCCAGCTCGAACGCCTTGTCCTTCACCAGGTCGACGATCACAATGCGTTGTTGGTCGACCCTACCGCTCACTCCTCCGAGCAGGTAGAGCCGGTGCCGGACTCGGTCGGCCACCACAGCGGCTCCCACCAGGTCTGCCGGCAGCGGGGTATCGATCTCCTGCCACTGCCCGATGTGAGGGGTGTACGCCCACACGCCGAAATGACCCGACTCTCCTCCGCCCGCCACGATCAGGCGGCTCATGGTCCGATCGTACGCCGCGACGGGTCGAGCCATCGGTGGGGGATGCAGCAGGCTCGGGCCGAAGACGTCCTCGGCCCGGGTGATCGTCCCCTGCCCCTCGCCGAGCCCGGCCACCCAGAGCTCGGAGCTGTCTGTAACCGGGTCCTCGCACATTGGGCAGGGGACCTCCCGGCGGCCGAACACGAACAGGGACTGGGTGCCATTACCGGCAAAGCCGAAGAGCTGGGACTTGACGCGGGCGACCACGCTCGCGAACCCTGCCTGCTCGATCCGCGGCGTGCCCGGAGAGTCGTACTCCAGCCTGCGGAGGTTCAGCGGCCCGCGCATGCTCTTGTCGAACTCGAAGAGGAAGAGCTCCTTGGAGACCTGCTCGCGTCCGAGCGACAGCGCGCCTAGGCGCTCACCGAGGGGCAGGTTTGGAGGCTCGTGGGGCTCCAAATATCGCCAGTCGGCCAGTGCTGGGGGATCAGGGGAGGGGGGAACGTTGAACGATGAGCAGGAAACTGGAGCTGTGGGCAGGGTGAGCGGGGCGCTGCTCGTGTACATCTTGTTGCTGAGGTACGTGGTGCCCTCTTCGCGAACGCCCACTCTCACCTTGATCGTCTCGCCCGCGAGGCTGGTGGGGTGGTCGCCCCACGACATGTACAGCTCCTTGATGTTGCACACGCCGTCGGAGCAGTCCTCGTCCCGCCAGTGTCGCCCCATCTTGCTGTCGCAAAAGGTGCCCTGCGGGCCGAGGCCCGCGTCGTTGTAGAAGGCGCACTCCAGGGTGTCAATGCTCTCCCATGCCCGGGTGCCTTGATAATATTCACTGGTTTCGGGGCATTCATCGCACGAGGCCCATCCCCCCACGCACCCACACACTCCCACGTCGCTGACGCGCCAGCGCGGGAGGGCCCAGTCGATCTCGTAGCGGATGCCGGAGGTTTCCAGCCATTCGCTACCTCCGAAGAGACCGAACTCGATCTTGATCCGGGACTCGGAGCAGACCCCGATCACCCAAACGATGCCTCCGCTGGGTGTCTCCTCGTACTGGAGAGTGTTAACGGAGTCGAGGCTCATGGTCGGTCGGGTGGATACGGCAGTTTCGCAGATGTCGGCGATATTGTCGACGTCCGATGTGGCGGGGTTCTCCTCATCGCCGTCTACGTTGGAGACGTTGTGGTAGAGAGGGCGGCAGAAGGTGTCGAGGAAGTCGAGCTCGTCCACCGAGCAGCAGTGGTGCCTCTCGGCATTGGGTGGAGGATCACAGATCTCCCATTGGTATATGTATCCGTCGCCGTCGATATCCCGGCCGCTCGGGCTCATGCAGCCCCACGGGCACTGGTTGTCGTTGACGTTCTTGATCCCGGACGTTGTGCATCGATCGAACGACCGGCACTGGTCCTCGCAGCCTTGACCACCGCCATGGTTTAACCCGGTGAAGCCGGAGAGCAGCTCCAGGGACTCGCACCACTTGATGCAGATTTCCTCGTTGTCGAGGAACATGTGGCGATCGAGCCGCGGCTCACAGTGGCCGTCGCCGTCGGTGTCGATGTATGAGTACGGGTTCCGCGGGGCGCAGTCGAAGGAGTCGAAGGCGCTGTCGGCGTCGCCGTCCAAGCTCGTGTTGTCGGCGATGCCGTCGGCGTTGACGTCCCACATTGCGCGCCAAATCCAGTTGATGAACGGCCAGTACCAGTTGGTCGGATCGTAGGCGATCGGAGGCGCCACGGACTCCACGTGGTAGATGCTGCTGCACCAACCGCCCAAAAATTCGTCGAAAAACGGGACGGATTCGCATTCCACGCGAGGATCTCCATCGAACTTTCTGTCACTGTCCTGGTAGCAGAACACGGGATCATCCCCGTAGTTCCCGCGGATGTCGAACCCGATCACGGAGATCGCGTGTCCCGGTATACTGCATACGAGCGGTCCATGGGCGACTATGTCGGCTGCCACTTCGAGAATTCCATTTTGGGGATCTTCTGGAAGGTTGACTGTTGTGCTCCAGCCACTGGAACGGAAGGTGAGCACCGTGTCGGCCTGCTGCTGCAATGGGTGACTGCCGGGGGGCCACTGCCAGGCCGGGTTGAAGTACGGACCGTACTCCATGTACCGACCCAGGTAGCCGCAGGTATCAGGCTGGAAGGTTTCTATCGGAAACGGGTACGGTGGAATGCTCCCACTGCCATCACTCCCGTACGGATCCAGCCAGTAGTCCACGAGACCTATCAAATCCAGGAAGTTCTTAACGTCCCCCCGCTGTCCCGCGCACTCGTAGAACGGGACCGGGGACATGAGGAAAGAGCGATCCAACTCGATGGTGGACCAAGAGTACCATCCCTGCTTGTCCATCTCATATGCATACTTGGTCTGGAACGTCTGAAACGGTGCGTGGTAGTAGCACAGGCCGCCAATCTGCTGGCGGTTGGGGGCGACGTAGTTGATGGTGGGAGGGGCGACGTTAGCCGGAGTGATCCAGCGAGCTTGCAGCGGTCGATATACCTGGTTGTATGGCTCGCACAATCCCGCTGTGGAGCAGTAGACCGTGTTCCCGGGTACCTCGCGCACCGGGATCTGTGGGCAGTCGGCAGTGGTGCTACAGAAGTATCGGCAGATGCCTGCGCTGCTACAGACTGAGACGAGGCCGGGATTCGATGGGCAATCACTCACGCTGGTGCAAGTGATAGGCACCTGGTCCAGACGGAAATGCAGTGGGTTGGGCTGTGCCAGTGCAGATGGGCACAGGCTGTCGACTAGCGATATCGCAAGGTAGACAATGGTTCCGAGCGCTGCTTTTCGAGCTGTGCAAACCGTGGACATCGCTACATCTCCCCCTGCTCGGCATGGGCCGCTCCGCCGCAGTTGGCACACGCTCTGGAAGACGTTCGCCGACTCCAGCCGGGCTCATCCGGCCAGTGTCGAACCTCGGCGCTCGGCCGATCATGCGCTATCAGGGCTGTGCCATGATCCAGTTTGTCAAAGTCCCTCGACGATTATCGTATCATAGGGTTTCCGCCGCGTACAAGGGGCGGTTCTTGCGACCAGGGGCTCCGCCCCTGGGGTGGGTTTGCGGGCATCAAGTCGCCGCGAGCCCGTCGCCAGAGCGCCGCGGGCGCAAATCCCCCACCAGGGTAGATCTCGGGCATTGGGTTGTGTTCGCGGGTCCTCCGGTGTTCGCAGCCTGGTCGAGGCGGTCGGGAAGAGAGCCGGGGGCTGAGCCCGACGGCTTCCCGGCCGCCTCAGCTGCTGTCCAACAATGCCGCCTAGGTCGCGGAGCATCACCTCCACGATGTGGCGGATGGTATCGGTGGGATCCGTCGGCCGACGCGATCGCTTGAGGCGCCGGTAGACGAAGAGCTGAAGGAGATTGAAGACGAGCGACCACAGGAGCAAGACCGCCATCAGGGCGTTGGCGGAGTGGCGGTAGACATGGCTGAGGTTCCAGTGCTTCACCCACTGATTGAACGCCGTGTTCTCGATGTGCCAACGGGAGCGGGTGATCTTGAGTCCCGACCGCCGGCCGACCTTCCGCGCTCGATCCCCCACGATGCAGTGACACCAGGTCTTCTGCGTCCCATCCTTATGGGTG
Organism: bacterium; assembly: GCA_043825095.1. GTDB lineage: Bacteria > Myxococcota_A > Polyangia > HGW-17 > JAJRWW01 > JBDRSE01. The sequence continues at coordinate 198,473 of JBDRSE010000156.1, read as the reverse complement.
ACTACCGCCTTGATGGCTCGGACTTTGCCCTTGTAGGTATCTGTGCTGGTTCAGAACGCTCATCGCCACAAAGTATGACGGCTCGAAACGACGTGGACCAGATCGTCCGCGGACGCAGCAAGACACCGCCGAGCTTGTAATCACGATGGCCAACGACAACCCCACCTGGGGCTGCACGAAGCTCCGCGGCGCCTTGAGCAACATCGGCCACGAGCTCAGCCGCACCACCATCAAACGGATCCTGAAAGAGGCCGGCATCGTGCCGGCTCCAGAGCGTGGTGCGAAGCCGCAGTGGAAGACGTTTCTCAAGGCCCATTGGGAAGCTCTCGCGGCGACGGGCATCTTCACCGTCGAGGTGCTGACGCTGCGCGGATTGATCCGCGATCACAGGGGAGGGCCGGGATCGTCGGGCCGGCCAGGGCGGGCGACAGGATTTCTACTGCATCTCGATGAAGCCGCAGGGGCACTCTTCAGCGCACTTCTTGCAGCCTTGGCAGAGCTCGAGCTTGAACTTGTAGGGCTCGAAGGACTTGGGCTCCGTCTTGACAATGGCGTTGTCCTGGCAGAACGACCAGCACGTGCCGCAGTCGAAGCAGAAGCCGCAGGAGAGGCAACGCTTCGCCTCGTGCATGACCTGCTCGGCGGTGAGGCCCCGGTTGATCTCCAGGCTGGGGTCGTCGCCAAAGCGCTGCTCCGGCGGCACCATCTCCGGGGAGAAGCGCTCGACCTTGTCGTAGAACGCGAACTTCATCCGGTCCTTGTTGATCTCGGGCAGCGGCTGGGGCTTGATCGGATCGTTGCCGTTGCAATAGGCGTCGATGGCCTCCGCGGCGAAGCGACCCTGGGCGATGGCCGTGGTCACCAGCGCGAGATCCGTCACGTCGCCGCCGCCAAACACGCCCTCGTCCTTGGTGCGACCGAACTCGTCGACCTTGACCCAGTCCTTGCCCTCGCGCACCGCGTCGAGCCCCTCGAAGTTGGGCTCTTGGCTGATGGCCGGGATGATCGCCGTGGCCTCGATGTCGAACTCCGAGCCCGCGATGGGCACGGGGCGGCGTCGGCCGGAGTCGTCGGGCTCGCCCAGCTCCATGCGCTGGCACTTCATGCCCCTGACTTTGCCGTCCCCTACCAGCACCTCCACCGGCGCCACGAGGAACTCGATCTTGATGCCCTCTTCCCGGGCGCCTTCGATCTCCTCCTCGATGGCCGGCATCTCCTCGATGGTCCGCCGGTAGACGACAGTGACCGCTTTGGCGCCCAACCGCTTGGACATGCGCGCCGCGTCGATGGCCGTGTCTCCGCCGCCGATCACGATCACGTTGTCGCCGAGCTCGAGCGGCTCGCCCGAGTTGGCAGCGTTCAAGAACTCGGCGCCGCCGTACACGCCTTGGGCGTCCTCGCCCGGGGCCCGCAGCTTCCGGCCCCGGTGGGCGCCGATGCCCACGAACACGGCCTTGAAGTCCTTTTTGACCTGCTCATAGGGAATGTCACGCCCCACGGCGGTGTTGGTCTTGAGCTCCACTCCGAGGTCGAGGATCTTCTGGATCTCGGCGTCCAGGATGTTTCGCGGCAGCCGATAGGCCGGGATGCCGTAGCGCAGCATGCCACCCGCCTTGGAGAAGGCCTCGAAGATGGTGACGGGGTAACCGCGAAGCGCCAGGTGATACGCCGCCGACAGCCCGGCCGGGCCGCCGCCCAGCACGGCGATCTTCTCGGACCGCACGTCGTCGGTGAGCTTCTCGAAGGCGAGGTTCTTCTCGATGCCGAAGTCGCCCAGGAACCGCTCCACCTGATTGATGGAGGGCGGCGCGTCCACCTCGTTCCGGTTGCAAGCCTCCTCGCAGGGGTGAGGACACACCCGGCCGATCACGGCCGGCAGCGGGTTCGTCTTCACGATCCTGCGCCAGGCCTCCTCGTAGGACGCCTCCAAGGACCGGCCGTGGTCCTCGGCCTTGGCGATAGTCATGAGGAATCTACGGATCTCCGTGCCCTGGGGACAGCCTCGCATACAGGGCGGGGATTTTTCCTGAACGAGCGGCCGCTCGTTGGACGTCACGCGCGGCCCGCCACCACCGGTGCTGGCCTTGATCGTTACTGCCTTCTTCTTTTGTTTGCGGATTCCCATCTTTGGACTCCATCCTTTTCCGAAGTTTCACGTCCCTTAGTTTCTCGAAATCTTACAGATTTGCACTTCTCTGTCTAGGGCTGAATTCCATTTTAGTGAGGACTCATTTACAGTCTCGATACCGCCGCGCCGCAGCCACCAAACTGGGTGCCCACGAGGGTGATCCCAGGGCGTGCAAATGGAGGTAGCTGGCCAAAACGCTACCCTTGAGCAAACCATCGCGATCCTGTCCGGTCCCCACCCCGCGCTCGACCCGATAGGCGGTCGAGATCTCCGTAGATTCCACCACCCTGGAGTAGTGGAACTCGTGTCCGCGGAGTCGGGTGCCCCGGGCGAAGATCGGGTTTTCCCGATCCACCTCCACCTCCATGTAGCCGTGCCCCTGCGGGCGCTTCTCCACGGCAAGCTTGAGCGGCAGCACGCCAGCCATGACGTGGGTCGATCCCAGCCAGGTGAACGACTCGGAGAGATACATGAGGCCGCCGCACTCGGCGTAAATGGGCAGGTCGTCCACAGCCGCCTTTCGCACCGCGCGCTTCAGCCCCTGGTTGGCCGCGAGCGCCGCCGCCTGGGTCTCCGGAAACCCTCCCCCGATGTACAGGCCGTCCACCTCTGGCAGATGATCGTCCGCTAGGGCTGACACCGGCACCAGCTCGGCCCCGGCCCGCTCCAGCGCGGACAGGTTCTCCGGGTAATAGAACGTGAAGGCCGCGTCCGAGAAATACGCCAGTCGCACCGGTGCTCCGACCGTTGCATCGATGATCGCGCTCGGAGCCCTCGTGGGGAGAGACAGCTGGAGCGGCGCCGCCTCATCTGCGACGGCCAGCAGCCGATCCAGCTCCAAGCTCTCCTCGGCCAGGGACACGAGCCGCGCCTCCAAGGCTTCGGCGTTGGGATTCTCCTGGGGCGTCACCAATCCCAGGTGACGATCCGGGAGCAGGGCTCCGAGGTCGACGTGCCGGCGAATCACTCCCAGCACCGGCAGGCCGGTCACCCGACGCACAGACTCGCGAAGCACCCGCTCGTGGCGCGGCCCGGCCACCCGGTTGAGGATCACCCCCGCCACGTGGCACTGGGGATCCAGCTGCTGACAACCCAGGGCCACCGCCGCTGCGGTGCGCGTCACCTTGGTTGCATCCAGCAGCAGCACCACCGGGGCCCCGAGCAGCTTGGCCAGCTCGGCGGTCGAATACGTTCCCAGGCCATCGAGGCCGTCGTGCAGGCCGCGGTTGCCCTCGATCACGCTCACCCGAGCCCCGCTGGCGGCGTCACAGAAGGACTCCACCAGCCGGTCCCGCTCCATCAGGAACGCGTCGAGGTTGCGCGCCGCCATGCCGCTGGCCCACGCGAGCCACGACCGATCGATGTAGTCCGGACCTTTCTTGAAGGCGGCGGTGACCAGTCCTCGCCTACGCCAGGCGAGGAGCAGACCCAGGGAGACGAGGGTCTTCCCGGAATCGCCTCCTGTGCCAGCGATTACCAGACGTGGGAACGGGGGGGACATCGATGGATGTTACGAGACCCAGGGAGGGGGAGCAAGCACGGCAGCGCCTACTTCTTGGCTGCGCCCTCTTCGTGCGGAATCTCAACAAAGCTCGCACCGAAGTAGGTGTACACGCAGCGCTTCGATTCGATGAGCTGGGCCAAGGCCGCCTTGGTGGTCTTCTTGTCACAGCCCTTGTCGGCGAAGTGCGCCATCGCAGCCTTGGACAGGTCGCCGGACTTGAACTTCTTCACGCCCATGGCGTCCTTGACCATCTTGAACATCATGTCCGCGACGTCGTCGACGGACACCGTGACCTCGGCGGCCGCCTCGGCCTCTTCGCCCTCCTCGTCGTCCTCGTAGCCCCCCGCAGCCTCGGCGAAGCTGATGGGACGCAGGTGCGTGGAGCGCGCAAAGCTGACCCCGGCGTAGCGGAAGTCGTCCACATGATACCGGGTGAACTCCAGGCCGGCGAGCGCGAAGAACTGCGGCCAGCCGATGCGCTCGATCCATTCACCCATGCGCTCGTAGGGGCGGGCGTTGTCGGCCCAGACCTCGACGAGGCCCGTCACAGCCTCGACCACCTCGGGCCAGCGCGGCGGGTTGTTGGGCAAAAACGGAATCGCCAGCTTGGAGAACTTGGGCGCGCAGCGGGCGTTCGAGATCTTGCCGCCGACCCAGATCGAGATGCCGTCGGTGTCGGGGTTGTTCAGCGGCATGGCCGGGCACACGGTGTAGCAGTTCGCGCAGAACATGCACACGTCGCCGTTGACCTCCACCGACTTGTGGCCGTCCACCACCGCGGGCCGGATGGCCGCGGTGGGGCAGGACGAAATCAGGTTCGGGATCTCGCACACCCGATCGATCTCCTCGTGGAAGATCTTCGGCAGCACCGTGTGCACGCCGAGGATTGCGATGTCCGAGGTGTGGACCGCGCCGCACATGTTGAGGCAGCAGGCCAGCGCGATGCGCAGCTTGCCCGGCAGCTTCATCTCGGTGAACTGGTCGGTCAGCTCGTCCATCACGGCCTTGACCACGCCCGAGGCGTCGGTAGCCGAGGAGTGGCAGTGCACCCAGCCCTGGGTGTGAACGACGTTCGAGATGCAGTTGCCCATGCCGCCGACCGGGTACCCCAACGCGCTGACTTCCTTGACCAGCGGGTCGATCTTGGACTTGTCGGTCAGCAGGAACTCGACGTTGTTGCGGGTGGTGAACCGCAGGTAGCCGTCGCAGTACTTGTCTGCGAGGTCGCAGAACGCCCGGATGGAATTCACCGCCAGGATGCGCGGCGACGCGGCGCGGACGGTGAACAGCTTGTCACCGCTCTCGCCCACGTGCACCATGACGCCCGGCTTCAAGATCTCGTGATAGGCCCACTTCCCGTAGTTCTCCTTGATGATGGGAGGAAGAAACTTCGAGTAGTGCGGTGGCCCGATGTCTGTGATTCTCTTTTGTACGTCAGCCATTCTCGTGCTCCTTGGCTCATCGTTTCGTCATCGTGATCGATTGGGCCACGGTGACTATTCGCCTTCGGCTTCCTCTTCCTTGAAGAAGATGTACGGGTTGTCACGGGGGTACGCGACGTGCTCGGGCAGCGGCTCGAGACCCACCCCTTCGAGGAACGTCGACATGCCGATGCGCTGGATGAACTCACCCACGCGCTCACGGTTCTTGCCGTGCTCGGACCAGAGCTCCCACATGTTCTCGATGAGCTCGAGCAGGTCGTCGTAATCCTCCATGGGGTCGATGAACGGCACGAGCACGGACGCGATCTGCGCGCCCTGGATGATGGGCGCCTTGGCGCCGATGAGGATCGTCGCGCCGCCTTCGACGCCGGGGCGCAGCGCCTTGGGCATCACGTTGATGCAGTGCATGCAGCGCACGCAGTTGGCGTTGTCTACGTCAAAGGTCTTGCCGTCCCACTGCAGACACTTGGTGGGGCAATTCATCATCACGGTGTTGACGAGGTCGAGCCCGCCGTCCACGTACTCGGCGACCTTGTCGCTGTCGACCCGCATGTCGTCCTTCCAGGTGCCGATGAAGGCGAGGTCGGAGCGGGCGATGGCGGCCACACAGTCGTTGGGGCAGCCGGAGAACTTGAACTTCCACTTGTAGGGGAACTGCGGACGATGCAGCTCGTCCTGGTACTGCATCGTGATCTTGTAGCACATCTCCATCGTGTCGTAGCAGGCCCACTCGCAGCGGGACTGGCCGAGACAGCAGCTCGGGGTTCGCACGTTGGAGCCGGAACCGCCGAGGTCCCAGTCCTTGGCCGTGAGCTCGGCGAAGATGGGCTCGAGCTCGGGGGTGGTGGTGCCGAGGAACACGATGTCGCCGGTGGAGCCGTGCATGTTGGTCAGACCCGATCCGTGGTTTTCCCAGATCTCGCACAGCGTGCGCAGCGCATCCGTGGTGTAGTAGAAGCCCGAGGGCTGGTTCACACGAACGGTGTGGAAGTGCGCGCACTCCGGGAACTTGTCCTGCAGATCGGAGTACCGGCCGATGACGCCGCCGCCATAGCCGAGCACGCCCACGATGCCGCCGTGCTTCCAGTGACCGATCTTCTCGCGGTAGGACTGCTCGAGCTGTCCCAGGAGATCGTTGCACATCGGACTCTTGTCCTTGCACAGCTTGATCTCCTTGACGAAGCTGGGCCAAGGCCCTCTCGTCAGCTCGTCCAGCAGCGGGGTCTCATACGTCTTTCCGTCTGCCATGTGGTACTCTCCCTTTCGGTTTCGGTTTGCGCCTTCAAAGCATCAACAGACCGGTTGTTACCGGACTGGTTTTGCTTCGAAATTTCACGTCCAACTTTGCGTTTTTATGTAGCACGCCGCAATCCCTCTGTAAAGACAATTCACGGCCTGCTTGGTCTTTTATAAACACTTGTAAATAAACAGGAAATACGAGAGGGGCGCCGTCTTAGTTTAATGATCCCTAACCAGTCCGAAATGGTGCAAATCAGGACTCGATGATCAGGTTCCTGATGGCCTCTGCGGACCACACCGCAAGCGGGCCGTATTCGCCTGTTTCCGGGTTCTGGCGATGCCGGTAGGAGGCGGTTCGACCGAACTTCTCGCTCATCCATTCCCACCCCTTCACGTAGTAGGGGCAGTCGTCATTGAAGCACACGAGATGGTACGCCTCGTCAAAGGGGAGCTCCCGGGGAATTTCCCACCGTAACATCTGCACACCGCAGTGCGGACAGTCGGCGTCTTTCTCGGACACGGCCGTTCTCCTCTCAGAAAAAAAACCCCCGACCGGGAACCCGGCCGGGGGGTCAGGCAAGTCACATCACAGTCAGACTCGCTGGGCAGCGTAGATGCCCTAGTCGACGATCGACAGGATCTCGCGCTTCACCATCTCCCACTCGCCCTTGGCCGGGTGGTAGATGCAGTTCACAAAGCACTTCCAGTTTTTGTCATCGAGCTCGGTGAAGTCGGCGCGGTAGTAGTAGCCCGGCCACCGGGTTTCCTCGCGGAAATTGACGGTCCGGAGATGCGCCTCGGCCTGCCACATGCGGTGGATGTTCTCCCACGCGCGCATGAGCTCATGATGGTCCTCAGCCGCCAACTTCTCACTGTCCTCCTGCAGCATCACCATCAGCTCCGCGCCGCGGGCGAGCAGGAACTTGTTGGTGGTGAACTGCATGGACACGCCACCGGCATACTCGTCCATGAGCTTCTGCAGCCGGAACATGAAGTCGCGCGGCTTGATGAAGTTCGGGTTGATGTTCGGGTCCGTGGACAGCGCCTGATGCTCCTCCCAGAGCTTGAGCGGGCGGAGGGTCTTCTCCTTGGCGGCGTCGAGCTGCGCCTGGGAAACCTTGACCTCGTCCTTGTTCTCCATGGCGTACTTCACGGCGGCCTTGCCCACGATGCGCCCCTCGGCATGGGAGCCGGAGGAGAACTTGTGGCTGGAGGCGCCCGAGGCGTCGCCGGCGGCGAACAGGCCCTTGATGGTCGTCATGTGCGCATAGCCCCAGAAGTACTCCTTCGGAGCGAGATCCTCGGGACCGCTGACCCACGCGCCGGAGGCGCCGGAGTGGGAGCCGATGAAGTAGGGCTCGCACGGCGCGATCTCGGACTCCTTCAGCTCGGGCTGGATGTTCTGGGCGGCCCAGAGCAGCGCCTGGCTGATGGTCATGTCGAGGAAGTCTTCCCACGCCTCGGACTCGAGCTCCTTGAGCTTCTTCTTGGCAGCCTTGGCATCCGGAGCGGCGTCCGCGATCTTCTGGATCGCCGCGGCGGTGTGCATGTAGATGGGGCCCTTGCCCGAGAACAGGTCGAGCATGCCCAGGTGGTTGCGCAGGCAGGCCGGGATGGGCTTGCCGGTGCCGTAGGGGGCGTACTTCTTGAGCTCGTCAGCGTGCGTCACGAAGTAGTTCTCACCGAACGCGTTCGTGGCCTGCGCCTTGAACAGGAGGAACCACGCGCCCACCGGGCCGTAGCCGTCCTTGAACCGGATCGGGATGAACCGCACTTCCTGGCAGGTCATCTCGGCGCCGGCCTTGATGGTGAAGTAGGCCGAGGAGCCGGTGTTGAAGGGCGGGTACCAGGAGCGGCCGAGGCCCTCACCCGTGGACCGCGGACGGAACACGTGCACCGCGCCGCCCATGGCGCAAATAACGGCCTTCGCCCGGAAGATGTAGTACTTGTTCTCGCGGGTGGAGAAGCCCACCGCGCCGGCGATCTTGCCATTCTCCACGAGGGGCTCGGTGATGAACACGCGCTCGTAGAGGTTGTCCGTGCCCAGGGCGTTCTTGGCAGCCTCGGAAACGATGATCTTGTAGGACTCACCGTTGATCATGATCTGCCAGCGACCCTCGTTCACGTAGTTGCCGGCGGCGTCCTTCCAGATGGGGAGGCCCCACTTCTCGAACAGATGCACCGTGCCGTCAACCGACCGGGCGATGCTGTACACCAGGTCCTCACGGGTGATGCCCATGAGGTCGCGGCGGACGTAGTCCACGTACTGCTCGATCGTGTTCTTCTCTCGGTCCAGGCCGAGGTACTGGTTGATGGCCGAAAGACCCATGGCCACGGCGCCGGAGCGATCCATCGCCGCCTTGTCCACGAGGGCCACGCTCAGGTTGTTTTTCTTTGCCCAATAGGCCGCCTCGACGGCGGCGCCGGTAGCGGCCATGCCGCCGCCAACGATCAGGACGTCAGTTTTGACTTCAACGGTCTCGAAATTAGCGTCCATAACTAACCTCCTTATTTGGTTGTGGGAAGGGCACCGATGCCGATGCAGTCGGGCTCATTGGCCAGGGCCATGCTTTTGATGTCGGTGTGCTCTTTGTAACCACCGCTCGGCACCGCAGCTCCCTCCGCCGTGGTGCGGATGGGGAACTTGAAGCGCTTGACCACGCCGTTACGGAACTTGATGGTCCACATGATGTCCTCGGAGCCACGGAGCGGCACAACCGAGGCACCCAGGGGCACGAAGTCCGCATAGCCGCGAACGTCCATGGCCTGCTGGGGGCAGATCTTCACGCAGCACATGCACTCCCAGCACATGTCCGGGGCGCGGTTCCACGCCTTCATCGTGTCTTTGTTGAGCAGCATCAGGTCGTTGGGACAGATGTACATGCAGGCAGTCTTGTCCTGGCCTTTACATCCATCACATTTCTCAGTGATCACATAGCTCGGCATGAATGCCCTCCTGTGGCCCGGAGGCTTTCGCTTCTCCGGGCGGATCTGGTGGACGGTCTCCCGTCCAGAACTCCGAATTGAACAAAAAAGGTGCTCAAAACTCGATTTCTTGGTACCGGATTTTCCAGGATCCCTGGGAGGGAAAAACACGGAATATCCGACACACTTCTCCTTGTTTATACCGGGTTGTGCTACCCCGTCGCCGGGGGGCTGTCAAGCATATTCGTCACGCTGATTTTCGATTTTCCGATAGTGGTAGTTCCGGCCTAATCTCATCCAGTTTGACTGCTATTTAACCTTCTGAAATAATTGCATTATATCCATTGTCAGTCCCAATGGTAAAAGTGCTTCAATTCCCCTCGGAAAGGCACGGATTCGGGCTCGATAATGAGCCCCCACTAACCATTCGTTATTGAGTACTCATTAACTACGCCGGAAATAGCGGGCAGGCGCTACCGGGATCCGGGGATCATTTGGGTGAGGACCGCGTCCACCAGATCCGCAACACGCGGTAGATCCGGTACGACCTCACAGTGGATCCCTACCTCGCTCGCAGCGCGCGCGGTGAGGGGCCCCACGGCGCCGAACAGCACGGGCCGGTCCTGCTGCCGCCCGAGGTGAGGAGCGGCCACTGCCGCCGCGCGAGCGCAGCTTCCAGACAGGAACAACACTGCGTCCACGCGCCCTGAGGAGAGGATGGAGCGGACGTCGTTGGGCACTGGGACGTGCTTGGTTTCGTACACGCGGAGGAGGCGCGGACTGAAGCCGGCAGCCTCGAGCTCGCGCGGGGTCTCGGTCCCTGCGCCCGTGCTCCGAGGCATCCAGACCGTGGTCCCCGGCGCCACCGCGGCCCCGCGCAGCGTCTCCAACGCCCCGACGCGCCCTTGCTCGGTGTAGACCACGTCGAATCCCTGGCGCAGCAGCGCATCCCGCACGGTGGGGCTGCCCGCAATCAGCCGCGGCTGCGGTCGCCCGGACAGCTTTCGCCAGGCGTCGCCGAAGAACCGCGCGGCAGCGGCGGATCGGAAGAACACCACATGCTCCCCACGCATGGCCAAGAGCCCGGTCTCCACTTCCTCGGGATGGGGGCTCTGCACGCAGCGCACCACCGAAACCTCGATGACCCGCGCTCCCGCCCGGCGCAGCGGCGCCAGCTCGGAGTAGCTGCTCTCTTCGGCCTTGAGCAGCACCACGGTCTTGCCGGCCAGCGGCCGAGGGCGCTGGGGCCCGAGCGTCTCGGCAAGGGAAACCACCTGCCCGATCACGGTCACGGCGGGCGGCCGAATGCCAACCGCCCGGGCGCGCTCCGCGAGCTGCGAAAGAGGCGCGCACACGCTTCGCTGGCCCGGGGTGGTGCCCTCCTGAACGACCATGGCCGGAGTGTCGGGAGCCAAACCCGCCTCCACGAGACGGGCGGCGATCTGCTCCAGGGTCGACACCCCCATGTAGCTCACCAGGGTGAATCCGCTGGTCGCCAGCTGGGCCCAGGGCAGGTGATCCAGGTTTCCGTGCGCCAGATGGCCCGTAAAAAAGATGACCCCGCGGCTGGTGCGTCGGTGCGTCACCGGCACGCCGGCATAGGCCGGCGCGGCCACCCCGGCGGTCACGCCGGGCACGACCTCCAGCGGAACGCCTGCCTCGCGGCAGGCCAGCGCCTCCTCGCCCCCGCGGCCGAAGACGTAGGGATCGCCACCTTTCAGCCTGACGATTCGACGCGGTCCCCCGGGCTCGTGGGCCAGATCCACCAACAGCCGGGTGATCTCGTCCTGGGTCATGGTGTGGCCGCCCTCGGTCTTGCCCACGTAGATTTTGCGCAGGGCCGGGCTGTTCGCCACGAGCTCGGCGGGGACCAGGCTGTCGTAGACCAACGCATCGCAGCTCTGGCAGAGCTGGGCGCCGCGGACGGTGATCAGATCCGGGTCCCCGGGGCCCGCACCGACGAGGTAGATCTTCCCCGGACCGCCTGCCGACTCGTCCGCGGCGGTGGACGCGCCGTTAAACAGCCCGTCCCCTGCGGCGGGCACGTGGTCACCTGCTCGCATGAGGCTTCATCCTTGGTCCCCTTCCGCGTCCAGCGCAGCCTCCGCGGCCGATCGCAGCGCCAGTCCGGCCTCGTCCAGGCGACCCTGCTCAGCGTGCTCGCGGGCGGCAGCGCAGTCGAGCGCCGCCGCAAAGGCACGCTGCCGCCGGGCCGGCGCGTCCGGGAATCGCTGCCGCAGATCCTGCCGCAGCGCGCCGAGCAGCTCCACGTAGGGGCCCACATGCGACAGCCGCGGCTCCAGCTCCCGCGCGAGCCGGGCCGCAAACCCGGGCGCGGCCCCGGCGGTGGAGACCGCCACCGTCACGGCACCGGCCCGCAGGAGCGCGGGCAGCTGCACGTCCCCGGCCGCCGCGGAATCGGCGACGTTGACCCAGATGGACAGGCCCTGGGCAGCCGCGGCGACGGACGCATCCACGGCCTCGTCGCCGGTGGCGGTGAACACGAGCGCCGCGCCCTCCACGTCCGTGGGAGTGAAGGGCCGCCGATGCCAGACGATCGTCCCTCGGACGGCTGCGTCCTCCAGCTCCTGGGCAGCAGCGAGGGCGACCAGGGTGACGCGGGCGCCGCAGTCGAGCAGGCGTGCGACCTTGCGTGCGGCCACAGGGCCGCCGCCCACCACCAGCACGGGTTTGTCTCGAAGTCGCAGGGCGACGGGATACAGCGGTTTCGACATGCGGTGCAGCGGTGCGTCTGCGCCGCCGCGCTACGCGAGGGCGTCCAGCACGAGCTCAGCTACGTCCTTGACCTTGATCTCCTCCTCTTTGTCCAGCCCGAGCACCGACGCCTCCATCATGATCGTGCAGTAAGGACAGGAAGTGACCAGCACCGACGCCTCGTGGGCCAAGGCGTCATTGACCCGCAGGTCACCGAAACGCTCTCCCGGAGGGGTCTCCATCCACACCCGCCCGCCGCCGCCGCCACAGCAGATGCTGCTCTCGCGATTCCGCGTGAGCTCCATCACCTGCGTGCCCGGGAGCGCCGCGAGGACCTCCCTGGGGTCCTGGTAGACGTCGCAGTGTCGCCCCAGGTAGCACGGGTCGTGGAAGGCGACCACTACGCCGAGGTCCTTGTCCAGCTTCAGCTTGCCTTCGCGAATCAGGTCCGCCAGGAGCTGGGTGTAGTGCTGCACCTGGAACTCGCCGCCCCGCTCGGGGTACTCGTTCAAGAACGTGAACATGCAGTGGGGCGAGGTGACGATGATCTTCTTGACGCCCCTGCCATTGAACAGCTCGATGTTGGCCTCGGCGAGGGTTCCGAAGAGCTCCTCCTGGCCGATCTTGCGGATCGACTCGCCGCAGCAGCTCTCCTGCTCGCCGAGAATGCCCCAGCTCACTCCGGCCTTGTTGAGCAGCGTGGCGATGGCCCGGGCGATGTGCTGAGAGCGCGCGTCGTAGCACGACGTGCAGCAGACGAAGAGCAGGTACTCCGTGTCCTCGGTGAAGGTGGGCACGTCCAGGTCCTTGATCCAGGACTTCCGCTTCTCACGGCCCTCCATCCACGGGTTGCCGTTGTCGGTCAGGCTGCCCACGATGGAGCGGTAGTTCTGTGGAACCCCGCCCCCCTCGGCCAGCATCATCCGCATGGACCGGATGTTGTCGATGGCGTTCACCTCCCGCGGGCACCGCTTGACGCAGAGGCCGCAGGTGGTGCACGCGAAGAGGTTGTTGTCCGACTCATAGCCCTCCAGCCCCAGCTGACCCATGTGCTGGAGCTTGCGGGCGTTGAACTCCCGGTTGATCTCGCCGTCGGTCAATCGCCAGGGGCAGCCCCCCGTGCAGAGTCCACACTGCATGCACCAGTAGAGGGTCTCACCGCCCATCTCCGCGATGGCTGCGCCTAGTTCGGGTTCCGGATTCTGTGCATCCGACATGTTCGACCTCGATGGTTCCTAGGGTTAGGGAATCCTAATCCTTGAACGGGTTGGGACCGAGCGCCTCGAGCTTCGCCAAGAAGTCATCGATGATCTTCGGCATGGCCCCGTAGTTGTCAATCTCCACCTCGTGGTACTCCACGCGGTCCGACTCCAGCATCAGCCGATCCAGGGTCTCGGCCACCTTGCTGAGCCGGATCTGGGCCAGCTCGCTCCCCTGGATGAAGTGGCACTGGTAGTCGTCCCCGGCCTTGCACCCCAGCAGCAGCACGCCGTCGAAGCCCTTGGCCATGGAGTCGGCGATCCACTGGAGGTTCAGCCCGCCGAGGCAGCGCATCTGGACGAAGCGCACGAAGGGTGAGTACTTCAGCCGCTGGGTGCCCACGATGTCCAGCGCCGGGTAGGCGTCGTTCTCGCACATCAGGCACAGCACGCAGGGCTTCTCCTCCCACTCCTCGGGCACGTTGATGCCCTTGATCATCGAGTTGATGGACTGCACGGAGTAGTCGGCAAAGTTGACGATCCGCTCCGGGCACGCGCCCATGCAGACGCCGCACCGCCGACAGCGGGTCGGGTTCGGCTTCGGCGTGCCCTTCTCGTCCTCGTCCAGCGCGCCGAAGGGGCACTCCTCGGTGCAGCGCTTGCACTGGGTGCACCGCTGCAGCGCGAAGTCGGGCCACGAGACGTCGCCCACCCGCGGGTGCACGGCTTTGCCCTCACCGCCCAGCTTCACTGACTTGAGGGCCTGGAAGGCGGCGCCCGCCGCGTCGTCCGCCGCGGAGGCGGTGTCCATGGGCTGACGCACCGAGCCGGCGGCGTAGATGCCCGTGCGCCGACTCTCGTAGGGGAAGCAGATGAAGTGGGAATTGGGGAAGCCGCCCGTGGGCTGGTCCACCCGGGCCACCTCCTGCGCAGCTTCGCCCTCGCCCTCGGTGAGCTGGACCTTCTCGCCCAGCGCCGGCAGCTCGGGGCCCTGCCGATATCCCAGGTTCAGGACCTTCTGATCCAGCACCGTGGTCTGCTGGCCCACGGCCAGGACCACCAGGTCGCACTCGATCTCGATGTCCTCGCCCAGCAGCAGATCGCGGGCCAGGACCACCGCGCCGCCGTCGTCCCCGGCCTCCACGGACGTGATCTCGGCCTTCACGAAGAGCGTGCCCTTCTTCTGCACGCTCTGATAGAAAGTCTCCCACTGTCCCGGGGTCCGGATGTCCTTGTACAGGACGTAGGTCTTGGCCTCGTCGTTGGCGTCCCGGATGTACTGCGTCTGCTTGAGCGACACGGCGCAGCAGGTCGTGGAGCAGTAGGGCAGGTGATCCGCGTCCCGGGAGCCGGCGCACTGGATGAACACCACGGTCTCGAGGTCGCCGTCGTCCGAGGGCCGGGTGAGCTTGCCCTCCCGGGCCATGTCCTCCAGCTCTACCGAGGTCACGACGTCCTTGACGGTGCCGTAGCCCAGGTTGGCGACCTTGGACACGTCGTAGGGCTGGAACCCGGCCGCCACGACGATGGAGCCCACCGTTTCGCTGGCGCCGGCGCCCTCGATGGTCACCTCGAAGCGGCCCGGAGCTCCGTTGACTTTGCCCAGAGTGGAAGACTTGTAGACCGTGATCTTGCCGTGGCCCTCCACGGCGGCCACGGTGTCCGCGATGTCGTTGTCCTCGAGTTCCTCGTAGGGTGGCGAGACCGGAAACTTCTTGTGCACGCGCCTGAGGAAGCCGCCCAGGGCGTCCTCCTTCTCCACCAGCACCACCTCGCGGCCCGCCTCGGCCGCGAAAAGGGCCGCATTCAGGCCGCTGACTCCGCCGCCGACCACGAGCAGCCGATCCGTCATCTCCTCGACGTGCGGCTCCGGTTTCGACGTCACGGCCACCCGGGCGCCGAGCATCCGCAGGTAGTCCTCGGCCAGCCACTGGGTGTCCTCGTCGTTGGGCTCGTGACACCAGGCCAGGTGCTCACGGAAGTTGATCCGCTCCACCCAGGCGTTGCCGAACTGGAACTCCCGCTGCTTCTCGCGCATGGAGCACGCAGCCACGGCGACCACGTCCAGGGACTCGCTGTCTAAGTCCCCCTGGATGAGCGCGCGGCCCTCCTCGCCGCACAGGTATTCATGGTTTTTACAGAGCGCGGCCTTGCCATCGCTGGTCGCGATCTTGGCCACCGCCTCGATGTCGAGGGCGTCGCCGATGCCGCATCCGGTGCAGATGTACACTCCTAGCTTTTTGTCCATTGGGGTACCTCTACTCAAAGGCTGAGAGCCCGCATGGCGGCTCCGGTTGCGTCCTGCACCACGGTGGAGACGTCGGCCGGCCGACGCACGCACCCGGTGGGGATCATCCCGCTCGTCGGGTCGAGCATCAGAAAGCCGTAGTCGTCCCTGGTGCCCTCAAAAGGCAGCTCGGCCGTGTTGGGCACGATGCCGGTGGCCAGCACCGCCAGGTCCACGTCGACCTTGAGCGACTCCCCGGACTCGATGTTCTCCACCTGCAGCCGCAGCTTGTCGCCCTCGGGGAAGATGCCCGCGACCTTGCCCTTGATGATCTCCACGTTCTGTTCGCCACACACCCGAGTGTAGAACTCCTCGTACTTGCCGGCCCGCACGTCGATGTGGAACATGTAGATCTTCGCGTTCGGAGCCGCCTGCCGCACATAGTTGATCTGCTTGAGCGAGGCCAGGCAGCAGACACCGGAGCAATAGGCCAGGTGGTTGACGTCCCGGGAGCCGGCGCACTGCACGAAGGCCACGCTCTCGACCTCCTTGCCGTCCGACGGCCGTAACAGCTTCCCTCCCGTGGGCCCGCTGTTGTCGGCCAGCCGCTCCATCATCAGGTTCGTGATCACGTCGGGGAGCCTGCCGAAGCCGAGGTACTCCACCTTGGACACGTCGTAGGAGCTCCACCCCGTGGCCCAGACGATGGCCCCCACCTGCTCGGTCAGGGTCTGCGCAGTCTGGTCTAGGTCCACCGCGCCGAACTTGCACGCGTCCTTGATCTTGGCCAGATCCCCCTCGGCGCAGGCGGCCCGGTCCAGCACGAACCGGTTCGGGTACGCCATGTTCCCCGCGGTGTAGATCGCCTTGGTCTTGCCGAGGCCCTGATTGAAGGTGTCCTCGCGCTCCGCCGCGCACGCCTCGGCGCAGTCGCCGCAGGCGGTGCAGCGGTCGTTTACGAAGCGCGGCTGCACCTCGATCGTGACCTCGTAGCTGCCCGCCTCGCCTTTGACCTGCGTCACCTGCGCCATGGTGTGCACGGTGACATTCGCGTTTTTCCGGAGACGCTTGTAGTTGATCTCCAGCCCGCAGGTGGGCGGACAGAGCTTGGGAAAGTACTTGTTGAAGGCGGCCACCTTCCCGCCGAGAAAGGGCTCCTTCTCGACGAGAATCACCGGCCGGCCGAACTCGCTCAGCTCCAGCGCGGTGCTGATGCCGCTCACTCCGCCGCCAACAACCAGAATCGGTTTGCTCTCGGCTTGGCTCATCACAGGCTACTCCTTAGGGGGACTCCCAGTGGTTGATAACTTGGCTCAGGTGACACTCCACGCGCACCACGCCCCTCGGCGCGACAAATCGCCGCCGCAGCGTTTCGTTACGGGCAAAGGGGAAAAGCGACGGTGATGGCGATGCGGTCGCCCGATCGCCGCGAAGGAGTACAACCGGGTCTCCGGATCAGACGCAACCGGTGGGCTTGGGAAGTCCAGCCAGCTTGCAGGCACCCTTCGCAGGCCCGCTGGGGAACAGATCATAGATCCTCTTGAGCGGGAAACCGGTTTCCTTACAGAGCTTGCGGATCATAGGAGCCACACCGAACTTCTGATAGTAGTCACGGAGGTAGTTCATCACCTTCCAGTGCTCTTCGGTGAGCTCGTCGACGCCCTCGCCACCGGCGAGCGCGGCTGCAACTGCTTCGCTCCAATCGTCGGGGTTGACGATGAATCCATCTTCATCGACTTCGATCTTGACGTCACCCTGCTCGAACATAGGCATGTGAAAGGCCTCCAGAATTCTCCGAAACGTTTTTCCACCCGGTGCTGAATTCTAGTCCGCCGCGCTACCACCCAGTCGCGCCGCACCGAAAGGTCGTGACTGTCTTCACGGGCAAACCGATTGTCTTTTCAACTTGTGTACTGCTTGGTAACAAGCGCAATGCAGCGTGTCAAGAGAAACTTGCTCTCCGAAGAGCAGTTTAATGAGTCGCGCCTAACAGAGAAAATACTCTATAAAAACAGGTGTTTTCTTTGCGCCCAGCCACTGACGAAGATCCTGGCAATCACCTGGAAAATCGCAGGATTGTGCCCTGAAAATCGAGGCTCGAAACCACGCTTTTTGCGTTCCATTCTCAGTGAAAATCTGCAACTCACGACCTGGGAACAGCGGCCAGGATCGGGCCTGAGAGGGGCCTGCTCAGCCAATTCCGGCATCGGTGTTTTCCAGGGATGTCTACCATCTGCCATGCGCAAATATTCCGATGATTGCATCGTGATAAACACCTGTTTCTCATAGTCAGATTCCCGAAGCTATTGCTCCGCAAGCTCAGTGATTCGAAAGGATCATCTCTCGCGCCCATCCGTAGGTCAGCCCGGGTCATCGGGCGGGGCCCCCGCGGATCCGCCACCGGTGCTCCCACGCGTTCCAGGGGATCTCACAGGTCCCGAGTTGTGTGGATCCGATCCGTTTTTGGAGCTCGCGGTGCTCGACTGGAACCAGCCGGCCATCAACTTCTACGCGAGCCCGCCAAGCCCCTGGTCGACTGGACGATCCACCGCATCGACGGCGGCGCCCTGGACAGACTGAAACAGAGAGAGAGGAGGGAGCGGGTGGTTTTGAGCGCCCAGGCTACGCGGCCTGCTCTTCCTTGACGCCGGTGGCGACCTTGTACAGCACGGTCAGGATGAGCATCCCAAAGGACCACACGGCCACGGCGATGCCGATCTCCACGAGGGTGGGCGTGTAGACCGTGTATTTTCCCATGGGGTTCGGCGTGAGCCCGCCGATGACGAGCCCGAGGCCCTTCTCCAACCAGCTGGCCGCGAAAACGCAGCCCGCGCCCACCGCGAGGGTGGGGATGTGGTTGCGGGTGCGGGGATTGACCATGATCACCAGCCCGATCACCGCCAGCGCGGCAAAGCCCCACATCGCGGCGAGCAGCCACCAGGGGCCGGCCCGGAACAGGTAGTAGAAGTGGTGCTTGTGCTCCGGGATGTTCGAGTAGTAGGTCGTGAACACCTCCATCAGGAAGAAGAACACGCTGATGAACATGGCGTAGGTCACGATCTGGCCGAGCTTGCGCAGGGCGTTGTCACCCGGATCGAACTTGGTGAAGCGCCGCACCAGCAGACACATCAGGATCAAAAAGGACGGACCCGCGGCAAAGGCCGAGGCCAGGAAGCGCGGCGCCATGATGGCGGTCATCCAGAAGCCCCGGCCGGGCAGGCCCTGATACAGGAACGCCGTCACCGTGTGGATCGAGACGGCCCAGGGGATGGACAGGTAAATCAGGGGCTTGACCCACTTCGGCGCGGGCACGCCCTTGCGCTCCGAGGTGAGCATGGTCCAGCCGATCACGATGTTCAGGCCCAGGTAGCCGCTGAGCACCACGGTGTCCCAGAACATGACCGAGTTGGGCGAGGCGTGCATGAACATGTACACGACGCGGTCGGGCCGGCCCATGTCCACGACGATGAACGCCATGCACATGATGCAGGCCGGGATGGCCAGGAACTCACCCAGAATGGTGATCTTCCCGAACTCCTTGTAGTCGTGGAGGTAGTAGGGCAGGACCACCATCACCGCCGAGGCGGCCACTCCGACCAGGAAGGTGAACTGGGCGATGTACAGGCCCCAGGACACGTCCCGGTTCAGGCCCGTGACGCCCAGCCCTTCGTTGAGCTGATACAGCCACAGGCCGCCGCCCATGCCGCACAGGCAGAGCAGCAGGAAGATCCAGGCCCAATACCGCTTGCTACCGGTTAACGCTTTCTCGAGCATTGGCGCCTCACAGAATGTAGTACACCTCGGGACCGGTCCCGAGGTGCGGTTTGCGGGTTATGGTGAAGTTGCCCTTGAGGGCCACCGAAGCCGGCGACTTGTCGTCGTTCAGATCACCGAAGGACATCGCCTTCTTCTCACAGGCTTCCACGCAGGCCGGCTGCAGACCCCGTTCGAGCCGCTCCTCGCAGAAGTTGCACTTCTCCACCACCCCGAGGGTGCGGGTGGGGAACCCCGGCGTGACGCTCTTGAGCGACTTGCGGGGGTCGTGGAAGTTGAAGGACCGGGAGCCGTAGGGGCACGCCGCCATGCAGAACCGGCAGCCGATGCAGCGGTGCATGTCGATGGTGATGATGCCGTCCTGCTCCCGCTTCCAGGTCGCCTTGGTGGGACAGACCCGGGTGCAGGGAGGATCGTCGCAGTGGTTGCACAGCACGAGCAAGGGGTCCTTGCGCCTGCCCGTACGCTGGTGGATCTGCTCGTGGAAGGCGCCGGCAAAGGTGTCCACCCAGATCCACTTGATGGCCTGCTTGGCAGACGGCCCCGGGGGCTTGAAATTGGGGTTGTGCCGCTCGGGCACGTTGTGCTCGCGGTGGCACGCCGTGATGCAGTCCGGGCAGTCGCCCTTGCACTTGCGCGTGTCGATGACGAGCGCCAGCGTCTGCTTGGCCTTCTGGGGCCCCGCGGCGATGGCCCCCACGGCCCTGACGCCCACGTACCCGCCCACCGCGGTCAGCCCGGCGATCTTCAGGAAATTTCTCTTTCCACTGTCCATGGGTTATCTCCGCGCGGGTTTGGGGTTCGGCTGGATGTGGCAGGAAAAACAACCCAGCAGGCCGCCCTTCTTCGTGACGCCGGCGTACTCGTGACACCGGTCGCAGAACGCCCGGGGGTTGTCGTGGCACCGCAGGCAGGTCTTGGTCAGGCTCCGCTCGATCTTCTGGTGCACGATCTTGCCTTGGCCGTCCTTGAGGACCTTGCCGTGGTCGTCCCGCCGGGGGATCTGCTCGAACCGGACGCCCGTGCGCACCACCTGGTCCCGCCAGTCGTTGAGCAGCTTCATGTGGTTCTCGCGCATGAACTGGACGTCCCGGACGCAGTTCTTCTCGTGCTTGGGCAGCTCCAGCACGGGCTTTTGCTTGAACTTGTGGAGGACCCGATTGCCAACGGTGGCCGCCAGCATCAGCCCGACGAAGACCAGCAGCCCGAAAAAGACCATGGGCATGTCGGACCTGGCCTGCTCCGTGGGCGGATACTTGTAGACGTGCGGCTTGTACTCCGCCGCCTTCTTCGCCTTCTCGGTCTTCTCCGCCGTCTCCGGCTTCTCCGCCGTCTCCGACTTCTTGTCTTCAGGCATCATTGCCCTCCGTCTCTGCTGCTGCCTCTTCCTCGTCCTTGAGGGGCTCGCCGCGCAGGTTCAGCTTCCGCTCTTCGCCCTTCTTGAACACCAGGGCGTTGGCCACCAGCTCGTGGATCCCGGCCACGCCCACGCCCTCGGCCCAGTAGTCGCACACCGGCACCAGCGTGGCCTTGTCGATGGCGCAGACGCAGGTGAGCAGGTTCACGCCGTGCTTGTCCCGCACGTACTTGACGGCGTTGCCCCGGGGCAGGCCACCCCGCATGCGCATCTCGAAGTTCTCGTCGTTGCCCAGGCCGGCGCCGCCCCCGCAGCAGAAGGTGTTCTCGCGGATGGTGGACTCCGGCATGTCCCAGTAGTTGTTGCAGACGTTCCGCAGGATGTACCGCGGCTCCTCGAACAGGCCCATGCCGCGGGCCGGGTTACAGGAGTCGTGGAAGGTGACCCGGTACCGGTCGTTCCGGGACGGGTCCAGCGGCAGCATGTTGTGCTTGATCAGGTCCGCGGTGAACTCGGTGATGTGCACCATCTTCGTGGACGCGGCGTTTTCGAAGATGGTCGGCGTGAAGGGCGACTTCGGGACGATCATCTTCGACGGGGCCGGGCCGTTCATGGTGTCCATGTACTGGTTGACCACCCGCCACATGTGGCCACACTCGCCGCCCAGGATCCACTTCACGCCGAGCCGGTCCGCCTCGCGGTACATCTTGGCGTTGAGCCGCTTGATCATCTCGTTGGAGGTGAACAGGCCGAAGTTGCCGCCCTCGGACGCGTAGGCGCTCATGGTCCAGTTGAACCCGTGCTCCTTTTTCAGGAAGTCGAAGAGCAGGAAGTAGCCCATGAGGGTGTAGATCGCCGGATCGGCAAAGATGTCGCCCGAAGGCGTGACGAAGAGCACGTCGGCGCCCTTTTTGTTGATGGGCACCTCGGGGCGAAACCCGGTGTTCTCCTCGATCTCGTCCAAGAAGAAGTCGATGTTGTCCACGAAGGCGTGGGGCTCGATGCCGAGGTGGTTGCCCGTGCGCTGGCAGTTGGCCGCCGGCTCGAGCACCCAGTTGATGTTCAGCCCGATGAGGTTCATCAGCTCTCGGGCGATCATCGTCACCTCGGCGGTGTCGATGCCGTAGGGACAGAACACCGAGCAGCGGCGGCACTCGGTGCACTGGAAGAAGTAGTAGTACCACTCCTTCATCACCTCGGCGGTGAGCTCCCGCCCACCCGCCAGGGACTTCAGGATCTTGCCCGTGGTGGTGAAGTGTCGCCGGTAGATGGACCGGAGCAGCTCCGCCCGGAGCACCGGCATGTTCTTCGGGTCGCCGGAGCCGATGAAGAAGTGGCACTTGTCCGCGCAGGCGCCGCAGCGCACGCAGATGTCCATCATCACCTGGAAGGAGCGGAACCGCTCGAGCCGGTCGGCCATGCCGTCGAGCACGGTGTCTTGCCACCTGTCGGGCAGCTTCCAGTCGTCGTCGGTGGGGGACCACTCCCGCGGGTTCGGCAGACCCAGGTACCTGAGGTTCTTGGCGGCGGCCGGGTAGGACCAGGTGCCGCGCCGACCCTCGAAGTTGACGGACGGGTCCATCCAGTTCTTGAGGTGCTTTTTTTCCAAATCCACCGCCGCCAGATCTTCGGGCGCCGGGAAATTCTTGGGGAATCCAGATGACATTGCTTATGCTTCCTCGTCAGCCGGTTTGTCGAGCGGCAAGCCGCAGGCCACGATCTTGTCCTTGTACTCGTGCTCCCAGTGGTCGTACTCGTGCACTTCCACCGCCGGGTTCCAGGGGTTTACGTGCCGCACGAACCGGTTGTTGTTCGCCAGGTTCCGGGTGGGACTCAGGAACACGCCCCCGGCGTGCATCAGCTTGGAGAAGGGGAAGTAGACCAGCAGCACGGAGATCAGGAACAGGTGCACGTAGAAGGGCGTCCCGATGCCCTTGGGCACCGTGGGGCTGAAGGCGACGAGGCCCAGCGCCAACTCCTTCACCTTGATGAGGTCCACCCGGAACCACTCCAGGTACCGCATCGCCATGCCGCTGAGCACGATCCCGAGGATGAGCAGCAGCGGGAAGTAGTCCGCCGGGAGCGAGATGATGCGGACCTGGGGATTCAGCAGCCGCCGCACCAGCAGATAGGACAGGGCCAGCACGATCAGGATGTTGGTGAGGTAGATCGCCGGGATCCCGATGGTCAGCCAGCCGTCCACGTCGGCCATGTAGCTCGCGAACAGCGGGACCGGCTCCAGGAAGAACCGGAAGTGGCGCAGGTAGATGATCAGGAAGCACCAGTGAAACGCCATGGCGCCGATCCAGAGCCACTTGGACGATCCGTAGGCCACGTGCGGCCCGTCGTGCACCTCGGCCTTGGTGTTCCGAAACAGCGACCGGAACAGCAGCACCTCGGCGAGCATCCGCCCGATGACGCCCCAGGTGGAGCTCGGATTGTCGAACTTGTTCGACTTGATCCAGTCCAGGGATTTCTGCTGTCCACTCGTGGTGGGAATCCGGAAGGGGACCGGAGACCGCGCCCACTTGTAGATGCGCAGGATCACCCCGACGAGGAAAATGAAGAAGGCCGCGTACGGGATGACCATCCCGAAGAGCATGTGCAGCCCGGTCACTTTCCCGCCGACGTATCCCAGGCCCAGGACGACCAGAAATGCGACGAAAGCAACGAATACACTCATGGAGCTACCTTGCCTGGCGTACTGCTACGCCCCGTTGTTGTCCGATGGTTTGTCCTTCTGCTGAGCCTTGCGGCGGGCCACCAGCTCCCGCACGTCCATGGTCTGACTCTTCAGCTCGTAGATTCTCAGCTCGTAGATCTTGTGGCGACAGGCCACGTAGTGGTCGAAGGCCCGCAGGGCGAGGGCGTCCACGCGACGATCCAGCTCCCGCCGCTCCTCGGCGCTCACCTGAGCGTCGCGCAGCACGTCGTCCAAGGCCTGCTTCAGCCCGAAGACAAAGCCGACGCCGACCGAGGGCGGGAGCTCCTGCACCGCGCGAATCCGGATCACGTCTTCGAGCAGGGCCTGCACCTCGTCCAGGTCGCGCCCGTCGAGCACGGCGTCGCAGAGCCCCCCGAGCCCCTGGGTGAGCGCATGGCCGACCGGGTTGCCGAACTGGTCCTTCTTGCGTTTGAGGAACTTGGAGGTGTCAGGGGAGTAGCTCTCGAGCACGAGGTCGAGCCACCGCTGCAGGATGGTCTGCCTCTTGCCCTGAAGGATCTCCTCCAGACTCACGATGCGGTTCCTCCGCGCCGCGCTCACCCTCGCACAGCGGGGAGAAAGCGGCGTCTCAGAGCGCTTGCCCTGAGCGTAGAACAAAAAATCAAACCGATATTCAGCCGGTTGGTAGCAAGCACGTCGCAGTGTGTCAAGGAAAAGTTGGCGGGGAAATGGACTAGAATTTCAACATATTATGCTAAAACAAACAGAAGTTTAACACCCAGAAAGAATATTTGCTTATTTGTTTAAACTATAATCCTATAATAATAGTTTTAGCCCATGATTATATAATGATGGGACAACAATTCGACAAGTTAGGGATGACTAATCGAGGCTCTGATTGGGGGCTGGTTTGCGGGGAGATCTGATGATCTCTGCGCCGCCGGGCGCGGGCGCTCAGCTCTCTGAGAATGCCGCCCGCAGCGCTTCTTGGAGCAGGTCCTGATCGGCATGGCTCGGCAGGGTGACCCGAATCCGTTGCTCGCGCTCCATCACGGCCCGGGCCGCGTGCTCGGCGCCGGGGTTCTGGGCCCAGGCCCGGCGCGCGATGCCATTGTTCACGTCCCAGAAGAGCATGGCCGCCAGCCGTCGATCCGCGTCGTCGCTGCCGTCGAGCACGAGCCCGAACCCGCCGTTCATCACTTCGCCCCAGCCCACGCCGCCGCCGTTGTGCAGGCTCACCCAGGTCGCGCCCCGGAACGCATCGCCGATCACGTTGTGCACGGACATATCGGCGCAAAACTGGCTCCCGTCGTAGATATTGGCCGTCTCGCGATAAGGAGAATCCGTGCCCGACACGTCGTGGTGGTCCCGGCCGAGCACCACCGGCCCCTGCACCCGGCCGTCCCGGATGGCCCGGTTGAAGGCCCGGGCGATCCTCACGCGGCCCTCCTCGTTGGCGTAGAGGATCCGCGCCTGGGAGCCCACCACCAGCCGGTGCTCCTCCGCCCGCCGGATCCAGCGCAGGTTGTCTCCCAGCTGGCCGCGGATCTCGCAGGGCGCCGTCTCCATCAGCTCGGCGAGCACCTCGGCGGCCAGCTGATCCGTGACCCGCAGGTCCGCCGGCTCACCGCTGGTACACACCCAGCGGAAGGGCCCGAAGCCGTAGTCGAAGCACAGCGGCCCCATGATGTTCTCCACGTAGGACGCGTACCGGAAGCCGGACGGCCGATCCCCGGCCACCGCCGCCCCGGCGCGCGACGCCTCGAGCAGGAACGCGTTGCCGTAGTCCCAGAAGGCCATCCCGCGCTCCGCCAGGGTGTTGATGGCGTCCAGCTGCCGCCGCAGCGACGCGTGCACCCGCTCTTTGAACCCCTCCGGGTCCCGACCCATCAGCTCCCGGGACTGCTCCAAGCTCAGCCCCGCCGGGTAGTACCCGCCCGTATACGGAATGTGCAGCGAGGTCTGATCCGAGCCCAGCTCCACCTCCACATCCGCTTTCACGAACCGCTCCCAGAGGTCCACCACGTTGCCCACGTACGCCAGGGCCAGGGGCTCCTTCGCCTTCCGGGCCGCGTCCATGCGCCGGAGCACCTTGTCCAGGTCCGACTCCACCTCGTCCACCCACCCCTGCTCGTGGCGCTTCTTGGCCGCCAGAGGGTTGATCTCCGCGATCACCCCCACCGCCCCGCAGATCACCGACGCCTTGCCCTGGGCGCCGCTCATCCCCCCCAACCCCGACGTCACGTACACCTTGCCCCGAAGGTCCTGGTCGTTCTCCAGCCCCAAAAACACCCGCCCCGCACCCAGCAGCGTGATCGTGGTGCCGTGCACGATGCCCTGGGGACCGATGTACATGAAGCTCCCCGCGGTCATCTGCCCATAGGACGTCACCCCCAGCGCCGCCATGCGGTTGTAGTCGTCCCCAGAGCTGTAGTTCGGCACCACCATCCCGTTGGTGACCACCAGCCGCGGCGCGTCGGCGTGCGAAGGGAACAGCCCTAGCGGATGCCCCGAATAGAGCACCAGGGTCTGCTCTTCGCTCATCTCCGACAAATACTCCATCGTAAGCAGGTACTGCGCCCAGTTCTGGAACACCGTACCGTTCCCGCCGTAGGTCACCAGCTCGTGCGGATGCTGCGCCACCCGTGGGTCCAGGTTGTTCTGGATCATCACCATCACCGCCGCCGCCTGCCGACATCGCGCCGGATACTCGTCGATGGGCCGCGCGTACATCTCGTAGCGCGGCCGGAACCGCCGCATGTAGATCCGCCCGTCCTTGGCCAGCTCCCGCGCAAACTCCGGCGCCAGCTCCCGGTGCATCGACTCCGGAAAATACCGCAGCGCGTTCTCCAACGCCCGCCTGCGCTCCGGCCCTTTGAGCACCTGCGGCCGCGGCGGCGCATGGTCCACCGTATCGTCTACGGGCCGCAGCTCCGGCAGCTCCTGCGGAATCCCCGCGCGAACGGCCTGCTGGAACTCGGCGTCCTTCACGTCGGTCCTGTCGGTCCTGTCATTCATGGTCGGCTCTCCTCGCGGCTCGCTCCTTCGACCCCGTAGTTCAAACCCCTTCGGCAAGGCGCAGGATTGCCCTGGCGCTCACTACCCCTTGGACACAAAGGTGAAGGGGTAATTGACGGTGGTGCTGCCTCTCGCGGATTTGGGAAAGCGCCAGCGACGCATGGCGCTCTTGATACAGCTCTCTGTCCTGGCATGGTGAAGCGTGGAACGAGCAATCCGCAATGTGCCTACCGATCCGGTTGGCTTGATCGTGAATCTGACTTCGACCCTTCCTTTCAGGTTGCGGTTCGCGGCAATGCCCACGCTGACGTAGCAGTGCCTGACCTCGGCCAGGTGGTGCCGGGCGACCTTGCGGATCGCGCTGGCGTCCAGGGGGCCAATCACTTTCGCACGACTCATGAAGACCCTGGGAACAGAACTGCGGTACTTCCCTGCACCGTAGGGGCCGACAGAGTGGCCGACCAGGGCGCCCAGGGGTTGCTCGCCGTCCGAGAGCACAGCGGTGTCGCGGCTCCGCCCGGCAGGGCGCGATGGTTGCTTCCCACCGAAACCATTCCACCCAGGGAGACCCTTGTCGGCTGCCCGAGGTCGAGGTGGCTTGGAGGTCGGAGTGGGCCTGTGGGCCGCCGAGGATCTGGGCGTCGTGGAGGGCCTGGGCGTCGCGGAGGGCTTGGGCGTCGCGGAGGACCTGTGGGCTGCGGAGGGTCTGAGGGGCGGAGCGGGCACGTTTCCGGAGCCTCGGCGCCGCGTTCCGCTACCGCAAGCGGCCTGCATGCAGGCACCTACAGCGAGCAGGGCAAGCGTTGCCCATTGAGATCGCTGGTTTTGGAGGTTGGGCGTCCTCCTGCGACATTTCTCAGGCTTCCACTTTCCCATTGCCTGCCTCCGATGCATCGCGCGTACGCATCATACCAGTAAGATCAGATGCGTAAGAAATCTTTTGCCGCCGCGCCCAGCAGCGTGGCCGCGGTCCCGCGCACGATGCCCTGGGGACCGACGTACATGAAGCTCCCCCAGCTCTCGCGTCCGGATTTCGTCTCCAGAACGCGAATCACTGTCCAGCTGGTGTGCCGCCCAGTTGGCCGAACACACCGGCATTAACGCGGCTGCTAGGGGATGGGAGACCGCTTCACTTCCGTGATCGCTGTGCCGTGGAGCACCAGCTTGATTCGCTGGTCGCCTTTTTTGACCAGACCCTCGAAGTGTATGACAATATTTTGCGCCTGCTCGACGGCAATGGACCGGGTGTTTTGCGGAAGCATCGATCCTTGCTCCATTTTCAGGGTCCCAGCGGTGCCCTTGACGTTTGGGAAGTTGGGGATGAGATTTTCGACTCTGACCACGGCCAGGACGAGCAGCTCATCGATGCCTTTTCTCTTCCTGGCGCCCACCAGACGCACACGGCTTATGACGTCGCTTGCCTTTGGCAGCACGACCTGATTCTTGAGGTTTTTATGGAGCTGTTCGAGCAGCTTTTCGCGATTGACCTTCCATTGGTCGCCCGGTTTTTTCGGACCTCCGGGGCCGTACACATCGTCGTTGCTCGGGTCAGCGCGCTCGTTCAGATCGATCGCCCTGGCCAGATAGAACAGGACCTCCTTGGACACGGGTTTGCCAGCCACCTTGTAGAACTTCCTCTCAGTCGTGGCTGACGCCGACACCACAACATCTCGCGCCAAGACATCCCAGGTCTTCCCGGCCTTGGTCGCCTTGAGCTGGACCACCTTGTGGTCTTCTCGGGTGGGCCAGCCCTTGGGATCCACGGCCAGGACCGTGACCACCGCTTCGTAGACATAGCTGAACTTGACGGTCTGCACGGGCAGCACCTTGCCGTCTGCAGTGGTCCGCGTGTCATTGCGAGCCTTGACCAACAACCGATACCGCAGCCCCACCCGCAGGGGGCGGTGGAACAGGATGGTGTACGCCTTGTCCGTCGATGCCTTTCGCGGGCGTGGGACCTCTCGCGGGCGTGGGACAGTCGTGGCGGAACCCTCGGGCCTGGGCTTTGCCAAGGGGACGGATTTCATGGCGGATAGGCTGTCGTCAGCACCTTTCGAGGCCTCTCCCTTCGGCTTCTTGGTGCAACCCGAGCTGGTCAGTACCAGTACGGTCACGACAAAAAAAGCGGAGCGGAAAGCTTGAGCACACATCACGGAAATCCCTTTCCTTTGATCGAGCGATTTGGCGACGGAGGGCTCCAGTGATGAGCCGCGCTGAGTGTACCGTATTCCGCTATTCCTTGAAGGACGACGATCATTCCGGGATCAGGCCATCATGCGGACCGTGGCCGGACGCTGCACATGCGTCTCCAAAGTGACTCGACCGAGCCAGCAGGGTCTAGTAGCTCCAGATCGCCAGTTGGCAGCGCGTACGCCCTGTCCGGCGCATCCGGGGGGAGTACTGATTGCGGCTGCCGATGACGATCAATTGACGACCCTTCGGGCTGAAGGCCGCTAACAGGTAGTCACCGCCCTTGCGCTCGAATAGAACGCGTCCCGTCGCCAGTTCCCAAATCCGCAGGCCTTGTACTCCACCAGAGGCCAAGAGCTTGCCATCATGGCTGAAGGAGACGGACCAAGGTGCAGGGAGGGAAACGGACCGTAGCAAGCGGCCCGAGGAGGTCTTCCACACCCGAATCTCACCCTTGATTCCGGCGCCGGCGAGTTGCTTGCCATCTGGGGAAAATCCCACGACGGTGATGTAGGGTTTGAAACCACGGTGCGTTGCGGTGACACTGCGCAATGAAGGCGCAATCAACCTCACCACTCCAGCTTCGTCGCCGACCGCCAGGTGACCGCCTCGGGAAAACGCGACGGCCATGGCTGCCCCAGCCGCCTTGAGGCGCCGACCCTTGCCGGATGGAAGGGGCATCAGGAGCAGTCCAGACTGCTCCTGGTCTGCCAACGCAATCCAGCGACCCGCAGGGCCGAGGGCGACCCCGGATGCCGCTCCTTTATTTCGCACCTTGCGACGCTGCCGGCCCGTGGCGGCGTCGAGGAGATGCACCTCTCTGTCGAGCCCCGCTGACGCCACGGTGCGACCGTCGCCTGAGATCGCCAGGCAAAATGCCTTTGATCCCTGCCGATGCGTCCAGACCTTTCGCCCTGAGGGCAGCTCGCGGCGCACTACCTGATACCGATCCTCGGTTGTGACCAACCAGCGCCCGTCTCCACTGATAACCAACGCATGGGGACCTCCATCCCCACAGTTGACGAACTTGCCCCGGGGCGTGAATTTTTGAGTAGACGTTCCAGCCGCCGGCGGAACGTCACCCGCGGAAGGCCGGGCCGGGCCGGTGGAAAACAGTCGGTGTCGTACGTCCGGGGGAGGTGAGCGGTGCCGCACAACTTGATCGGGTTTCCCCGCTCCACCCGCGCAAGCCACGAGCAGGCCCGCCAACAGCGGCGCGCGCCAAGCGCAGACCCACGCATTCAGACGTTTCAACCCACGGGTCATGGCGTTGATTTTCAGGTGCATACCAGTACCGTATCCCATCCCAGAAACACGATGTGCAAAGATCGATGGGTATTCCCAAAAAAATCTGCCAGCCCGTCCTCGACCCTCAGGCCGCCAAATCCGATACTTCCTCAAATGAGCAAAACGCAGGCCCATCGCAGGCTCCCGCCCCCGCCTTTGCGGAACACCCTCCCGGCGCTCACCGGCGCTCCGGCGCTCACCGGCGCTCACCAACGCTTCGGCGCTCCTTGACCCGTCCGGGCGTTCGCACGACAATGTCACTCTGGCTTGGAGCGGGTCAGATTGGGTTTCGTCCGCTTCGATCGTCTGGATCAATGAGGCGCCCAGCGGCGACACCGTAGCGCGGCGTAGGCGCCCCGGGGAGGCACGAGATGAGCATTTCGAAAACAGCGCGGGCCAGGGGCGCGGGCCTGCGGACGGCGCTCGGGGCGGTCGGCCTGGTGGCCGTGTTGAGCCTCGGCGGCTGTCCGGAGTCTGACGGCACGTCCGAGATCTGCCTGCTCGGCGACTGCGTCCAGGGGGCCGACTGTGACGACAGCGGCGACTGTGGACCCACCGAGGTGTGCGCCGACAACGGCGGGGCCGGCGTCTGCGTCGAGGCGAGCTGGTGCACTGCGCACTCCTGTGCCGAGTTCGGACAGCCCGGGACTTGCGGCAGCGAGACCTGTGAGAGCGACGAGCTGTGTATCGGCGATCCGCCGAACTATCCCGCCACCTGCTCGCCCAGCTGCATCGATGACAGCACGTGCGACAGCCTGTGCTGCGTGAGCCTCGGGGGATGGGACCGGGCCTGCGCGCCCGTGGGCAGCCCCTATGTCGACTACTGCTCGGACGACTGCAACTACCGCGTCCCCGCCGTGAGCGCGATCGCCGGGGGCGCCTGCGGCACGGGCGGCAGCCTGATCGAGGGCGTAGTCTCCAACACGGTGGCCGACGCGATCTACTGCCTGTTCTGCCAGTCTGACGGGGTCAGTCACAGCGGCTGCGTCACCGACACCCTCGCCGGGTCGGAGACCGTGAGCCTGCAGGATCTCCACCCCTGGTGCACCGACGAAGGACAGGGCGTGGACTACTGGTGCACCCTGGCCACGGACGACACCGCCCTGTGCATCGACAACGTCTATCCCTAGGGAGAATTGCCTAGGCTCCGGCGGTTCTGCGTTCGGTCTGTTTCAGGGTCGAGGCCTGTTTCAGGTCTTGAGGCTGCGGACGAGGTCGCCGAAGGCGCCGATGGGCTCTTTGCGGGCGAGCTTTTCGAATGCCTGCACCAGGGACTTTCTGAGGGTGGTGATGTCCTGGTAGACGGCGGCGCTGTCCTGGGCGATTGAGAAGTCGCACGCGGCCCGCCGGAGCGTGGCGCCGACCAGGCTGACAACCGCGGACTCGGCAGTCATCCCACCGTCGATTTGAGAACCCAGCGCCACGAGAGCATCGAGCTTCAGATCGGAATGGGCCTGCAGGAGCCACTGCAGATCGTAGAGGTCCTTTTCGGAGCAGCGACTGACCAGCGTGGCGGCCTTTTGCTTGAGCAGGGTTTCGAGGGTGGCGACGGACACGCCGTCTTTGGCGCGGCTGAGCTGACCGACCTGGTGCAGAGGTGCGTCGACAACCACCTGCACTGTGAAGGCGTGATCGGAAAGCTCACAAGTTGCGTCGTAGAACTGGGGAGTGCGTTGTCGGGGGTGGAGCACAGCGCCGAGCCGGGTCAGTGCTTCGACCGCGCCGACGGCCGCCCGGAGCGCGGACTGGTCGCGGACGAACAGGTCCAGATCATCGGAACGACGGTGGCCCGCGTAGTAGCCGGCTAGAGCTGTTCCGCCGACGAGCATACACCCGGCCGGCTCCTGCGCAAACACGTGCCGGAGAGCGCGATAGAGCGGCGGCGAAAGCACCCGTTGGGCTAGTCGCGCGTCGGGTGCTCGTGCCATTTGACCAGGCCTTCCAGCTGCTGCCGGCGCGCGGAATGAATGTGGTGCTTGTACAGGTCGAACTTCTTCCACACCGCGCGTCCCAGGAGTCGCTCCGCCACGAACAGTCCGCTGACCTGCACCAGGCGGCCCACGGCGGAAGGCTCCCACCGGTTGACGGCAATCGCGAAATCATCGAGATCCGGATACAGGCGGTCCCACAGATACGTGGCGCGGAGCAGTTCGTGATCGCCCTCGTCTCCAAGCGCGGGAAGCGGCTGCACCAGCGACTCCACCGGGATACCGAGGGCCTTGCTCACGCTCAACAGGTGGTTGCTGCGGACCGATATTTCTGGGCGTTTGAGCCAGAGTGAAACCGCCTGACGACTCACGCCGATGCGGCTTGCCAGCTCGTTTTGCGACCATCCTCTTGCCTTCAAATGGGCTCTGAGCGTGCGTGTGTTCATCTCAACTGACAGGGTAGGCTGTTCGCGCCTGATGTCAAGTAAACTTGACACGCCAGTCACGCCGGAGGCATTGCCGGGAGTCTCTTCCTCGCAGAGCTGCTGCTCTCCTCGACCCTTCCTGATTGTGCTTGAGGGTCCTGGGGCGGTTAGCCTTCGGACAGCGCCTTGGCGAAGATCTGCACCCAGTAGTTGAGGGGTGCGTTGCCGAAGAGGTCCGACTCGGCCCACTCGTTGATGGCGTAGGAGCAGAGGTACGCGGTGGTCTGGTCGTCGACGAGGCCGACGTAGAAGCCGTAGGCGCCCTGCCAGGGCTCGCCATAGCTGTCCTCGAACCGCGCGAGGGAGGAGTTCCAGATGGCCGGGTCGCCGCCGATGATCGAGCTGGTGATCCACGGCGTGGGCGCGGCCGGGTCCCGCACGGCCCAGAGCAGCTCGTGGGTCGTGGAGTCGCTGTAGGCGATGAAGACCTTGTTCTGGGCCGGATCGGGGCTGCTGCCCGCCACGGTGATCTTGGAGTCGTAGCCCACGAAGTGGGAGATCGGCATGGGGAGCCCGGTGAGATCGTTGACCTCCTCGCGCAGGCCATCGTCCACCACCTCGATAATGGAGTCGGCGCCCGTGCGCAGGTAGAGCAGCTGCTTGAGCGCGGCGTCCATGTAGCTCACGTGCCACACCGTGTCGTCGCCCCGGATCCGGACCGACGGGGACAGGCCGACGTTGCCGGTGTCGGTGCCCGCGCCGTCGTCGCCGTCGAGGATGATGGGCGGGAAGAACTGCTGGCTGGCGTCGTCGAACTCCGCGCCCTTGAGGTTGCCGTTGTAGGAGTCGTAGTACACCACCACCGGCCGGCCGTCCGAGGTGCGATCCACGGACGTGGTGACGCCGACGCCCATGGGCAGGTCGGGCAGCGGAGCGTCGTCGGCCAGAACGGGCACCGCCAGCTCGTCCACGATGTAGATCATCCAGTCCGCGCCGCTCATGGGGCTGGCCGTGATGGCCTGGGCGAAGCGCACCTGGGTGATGGTGGCGCTGGTGTCGTTCGACGGCAGATCCTGCACCAGATACGCCACTCCCGGCGCCCGGTCAGAGGGCCGCATGGACATCGACGTGTACCGACCCGCGTCGCCGCCCTCGGCCGACTCGGAGTTCCCTCCGTCATCCACCACGAAGATCTGCCAGTTGGTGCCGTCGTGGCGGGCGATCTTGAGCGCGCCGTGGGTGACGTCGTAGTAGGCGATCACGGGCTGGCCGCTGTCGTCGGTGCCGATGGACGTGAACCGCCCCACGTTGTCGCCCTTGGTCCGGATGCCGCCCCGGATCTCCGAGGTCGGCACGTCGGGATCCTGGTCCCACGGCACACCGTCGACGAACTCCCAGTTGGTGATGATGGGGTTCGAGCCGATGTCGTTCTTGCTGATGTGGCCGTACATCAGGTCGCCGTACCGGGTGTTGTACGCCGCCACCATCACGTCGCTGTACGACACGGACAGCGACGTGTACGGGCCGGTCTTGCCGAACAACAGATCGTCCATGCACTGACACTCACCGTCGATGCAGAGCGGGATCTGATCGTCCTCGCACTGCAGGGCCACGCACTCGTCATCATCGGTGCAGGGCACGGTCACCGTGGCGTCCGGGTCCCCGGCGCCCGCCTTTTTCGCGCAGCCGCCGAGGGCGAGCAGCGCGGCCACACCGACTACGAGGAGCGCGCCGGCCGGCCTCGCCGACCGGCCGCGCCGAAAAAACAGCACCCCCAGAAGTCCAAGGAACAGCACCGCGAAGGGCACCTCACCGTTGCCGGACGTGGCGCAGCCGCACCCGCCCACCTTGGGATCCACGTTCACCGCGCCCATCAAGGACTCGTCGATTTCGGCCTCAGAGACGTTGCCCGCCTCGTCCATCACCCGCACCCGAAGCACGCCGCCGTGGGCCTTGGCCAGGGTCCGCGCCCGGGACAGGGGCATCGACCCCCGATCAGACCAGGACGAGTAGTTCCCCGGCTCGAACTCGTAGGAGTACCGAAGCTCGGTCCGCGCGGTCACCAGGTCGAAGCCGTTGAAGATCAGGGTGTCGTCCTCCACGGTGGCCTTCTGCAGGGGCGGCGTGGAGTCGATCAGCACGTCGAAGCTCACCGGCTGCCGTTCCAGGGAGCGGGGCTCTCCGCGCACCCGACCGCGCACCTCGATGTGGTGCCAGCCCTGGAAAGTGAAGGTCTGGTCCGTGAGCACCAGCTCCGGTCCGGGGCGGAACCCGCGCCAGGCGCCGGCGTTCAGCCGGTACTGCCACTCCACAAGGCTCGAATCGGCGGTCCGGGTGTTCACGGCGATGCGCACCGTGGGGACGTCCTTCTCCGCGGCCGGCACGCTCTCGTCCAGCTGGGAGCGGCGCCACTCGGCCGGTGTGGGCACGTAGACGTCCACCAGCTCGGCGCTGGTGCGCACCGGCAGCACGGGCACCGGCGCCGGGGGAACCGGGTTCGACGGCAGCTTGATGTTCGCGAGGATCAACATCATGTTCTGGGCGTCGTTGGGGCGGAACTCCAGGTACTCCATGGAGAGCCCCATGAGCTCCGGCATGGCGATGTCGGGCAGCATCCCGGTGATCATCGGCATGAGCATCGACAGCACGCTCGGGAAGAGCGCCTCGAGCTCCTCCGGGCTGTCGCCGATGAGCTCGCTGTTGTGGATCCGCACGGTCAGGTCCGAGGCGTTTACGTCCTCCAGAACCGGCTTGAGATAGAGGGTCCCGTCGTTCGGGTCCACCTCGCTCAATAGGTTCAGGCCGAGCTCCATGTCCACCGCCATGGTGAACGCGCGGGTGTACCGCTCCTCGGACCACGCGTACATGTCGATCTGGAAGTCCTGCAGATACAGGTTCAAAAGCGGGGTGGGGTTGGCCTGGTCCAACGGGTTGCCGATCCAGAAGTCCATGGGCGTCTGCGGCCGGATCACCAGCCGCATGGGCGCGTCCCCCACCAGGGGATCCACGAGATCGCCCAGGGAGCTGACCATGATGCTGAACAGCCCGACGGTGAGCATGTCCACCTCCTGGGTCCCGATCTCCAGGCACAGCGCGCCGGAGTTGAGCAGGTGGAAGCCCAGGAGGTCGAGGAACGTCTCGGGCGTGCCGATGGCGAGGTCAGCGATCTGGTTGTTGAGCGGGCTGTTGGGGTCCTTGTACCGCAGGTACTGGCTGTCGTTGAAGCCGCCCAGCTCGCTCGCGGCGTCCAGCTTGAACGGCGTCCCCGACAGGGCGCTGCGCGCCGGCGCCGAGGCCAGCACACCGGTGAAGTCCGGAGTGGGCATGGGCGGCATCTTGCGGTGCGGCTCGGAGTGCATCCGCACACCTGTGGCCGGATCCAGGGTCGCGCTGCGGGTGGTGGGATCAGCGTCGCTGTTGACACCGGTGATCACCCCCAGGCTCATGCCGTTGCCGAGCAGGTTGACGTAGCCTCCCGGGGTGAGGCGCAGCTCCAAAACGCCCTCGGCGCCGGGCGAGAAGCCCGCCAGCAGCGAGCCGACGTCGAACTGTCCCTCGAGCCCCAGGGGGTCGGGCACGAAGCCGTCGATCATATCGCCCACCATCGGCAGGAGGAACTGGTTCATGATGAAGTCGGTGATGGCGTTCCCGAGGATGGAATCGATGATGTCGATGATGTCGTTGACGTAGTCGAGGTACGTGTTGAGGTAGTCCCCGACGATGCCGCAACCTTGGAGACTGAGGTTGAAGCCGCTGATGTCCAGGTTGGAGAGGTGACCAAGCCGAATCCGCAGCTCGCCGTCCTCGGGGCGGATATAGGGCTCGATGCCCACGGTCACGTGGAGGGGGCCGTCCAAGGTCGTCAGCCCGAGCCCACAGGTAATGTCGAGGACGCTGAAGTTCATGATGTCGATTTCGAGGTGCGCATCCAGCACAAAGGCGACGTCGATGGTGAGATCCAACATCAGCATGTTGGAGGCCGTGTCGACGTACATGTCCACCCCTCCCTGCGGGATGGACACATCGATGCCGCAACCCGTGGGGCAGTACTGGAAGCGGATGCACGCCCAATCGATCGTGCCGCAGGAGCCGACCTCAAACGGCGTTCCGGGCGCGATGAGCTCGATGGCACCCAGCCCGGAGTTCTCCAGGATCCCGGGGATGATCGACGAGATCTTGTCAAACCCGTCGGCCGTGACACGCACCTGCATGCCGCCTTCGATGGTCTGATTCGGCGGCACCTCGTTGCCGTCCGGCATCGGCTGCAGGATCTCGCAGCCCGACGAGTTGCAGCTCGCGCCCACGGCAAAGATGAAAACAACGCTGATTGCCCACTTCAGGGCTTTATTTCTCCGCATGTTAGACCTCTGAGTGCTCAAGTAAACAGTGTTCATACGACTCCCGATTCTAGCTAAGAGTTAACCAGAGGACTAGAACAAAGTCAACGCGTGCTGGCTTACAGTCCAATATCGAGGAGTTAGGAGGTGGAGGAAAGAGAAAAACGTCCCTACAGGACGACAACCGGCCAGCCGCTTCGCCTTGGCCCAGACCCATTCAGAAATGTGCCTTGACAGAAATCTCCGAACCGGTTACATCCCCGCCTTGACTTGCGCGCCCGTAGCTCAGTTGGATAGAGCGTCGGACTTCGAATCCGCAGGTCGGGTGTTCGAGTCACCCCGGGCGCGCACTAAAAACTTGCTCTGGGCCCATAGCTCAATTGGCAGAGCAGCGGACTCTTAATCCGGAGGTTGAAGGTTCGATTCCTTCTGGGCTCACGATTCAGCGGGTCGTCCACATGGACGGCCCGCTTTTTTTGTCCCTGTTCAGTCCCGCTCCCGACCTGATGGGTCGGAAAATTCGTGGAGAAACGACCGCTCACGGTGCGTTTGAAACCTTGGGGGATGATTGCGCAAAGCCGCCGCGCGAAGCGCGCAAGGCGCCGCAGACGGCGGCCACGAGCTATTTTCACGCGATTGGATCAGTCGTCTTCGACCGAGGTGAGCCGGGCCGTCAAGGCGTGGGTCGTGAGGGTTCGTCCCTGCAGCTCGGCCAGGGTGGCGGCTGCCCTGGACAGCCGGTGGTACGCGGACGGGTCGACCTGCTGCACGGTCACCCGCCGGAGCAGAGAGCCGACACCAAAGGCGCCCCACTGCCCGGCTGCACCCGCCGCGGGCAGCAGCGCGTTGGCCCCGGTCACCAGCTCACCCAGGGCCGCGGGCGACTGCGGACCGACCAGCAGCGAGCCGTAGCTTCGAAGTCGACCTGCCAGGTCGTCGGGACGCTTGACCAACAGGGCGAGCCGCTGGGGAGCCCGTGCATTGACCAGCCCGACGGCCTCGTCGAGACTCTCCACCACCACGGCCCGAGCCCGGCTGAGTGGTCCCCGGGCCGGATGTCCCTTGGGCAACGAGCCCCCAAGCCTCCGTAGCTCGTCGCGGGTACGCTGGGCCACGTCGGCAGAGGTGGTGACGAGCAGGCACACCGCCTCGGGATCCAGCTCCGCCTGGGCCAGCAGATCTGCGGCCACGAACTCCGGTGGGGCCGTGGAATCGGCCAGCACGAGCAGCTCATGGGGGCCGGTGGCCAGATCGACGCCGCAGACCGAGGCCAGCTCCTGTTTGGCGATCGCCACCGCCGAGTCCCCGGCGCCGACGATCAGATCCACTGCCAGGATGGTCTTGGTCCCGTAGGCGAGGGCTGCCGCGGCGAGCACCCCGCCGACGCGGTAGACCTCCGTAATATCACACATGTAGGCCGCAGCGAGGACATGGGGATCCAGCTCGCCGTCTGCGCTGGCAGCGCAGAGCACGCGCCGCTCCACTCCGGCCACTGCGGCTGGTATGGCCCCCATGAGCACGGCCACAATCTGTCGTGACGGCGCGAGGATCCCGACCGAGCGTACCGGAAGCAGACGCTGGTACAAGCTCACCCCTGCCGTGGGCTTGACGTTGAACTCCTTGAGCGCCGCCAGCTCGCGCCGAGCCAGCAGGCCGACGTGGCGACAAGCCAGCTCGAGCGCACTCCGCGCCTGGGGCGTCAAGCGGCTGAAAGCTCGCCGCAGCTCCGCACCCGGCACGGCGAGGGCTTTCACTCTGCGACGCAACGCGCGATCCCCGAACCGCCGAACCTCCTCACACGCGGCTCGCACGGCCTCGCGATCCTGGGCGCTCCCTCGTCGTCGGCGCTCGGGAAGCGGACCACCCTTGACGATTTTCACGGCGCCTCCTATGGCCTGTCCTCTGAGGTTCAACCTACCAGGAATGGGCACAAAGCTGTACTGCAACCGTTCACGTATTAGACGGCACAGCACGCCCGCGCTAGCGGGCTACCCCTTGAGGGGCCGACAGGGGTGTGCTCCGCCGCAGCGGCGGCGCTGTCGGGCTGGTTTCGGCGCGGTGCGAAGGCTGGCACCTGCCGGAGATCGATCCGCCACTTCGCGGCTCAGATCTCCCCCTCCGCCCCCTCCGGGGGTGGCCCTCGCTACGCTCTGGGTGCCGCAAATAGCTCACCCCGTGAACACATACGCTGTACTTTTCGAGCGCCCCACCCCCTCGTGCTCAGGATAAGTCAGGACCTCCGACGCCCGGCCCTCCCGCGCAGCTCTTTGAGGACTTCGTCCAAGGTGATGCCTTCCCCTACGAGATGGAGCAACACGAAATAGAGGAGATCCGCCGTTTCCCAAAGGACCTCGTCGCGACTCTTCGCGGCGACCAGGGCTTCGGCCTCGTCGCGGACCCGATCCTTCACCGCCTGGCGATCCGCCAGCATGAGCGACGTGTAGCTCTTGCGGGCGTCCGCAGCCGCCTGACGGGAGCGCATCATCTGCTCGATGCGCTGCAGGTTGTACGAGATATCGTCAAAGCAAGCGTAACGGCCCACGTGGCAGGACGCGCCGTGGGGCTCGACGACGAACAGCAACGCGTCCCGATCGCAGTCCGGCCGCACCGTAATCACCTCATGGGTATTCCCCGAGGTCTGGCCTTTCGTGTACATCTCGCCGCGCCCGGGGCTCCAGTAGGTCGCCTTGCCGGTCTGCAGGCTCTTGTGCACCGCGTCCTCGTTGGCGTAGACGAGGGTCAGTACCTGCCCTGCCTGGTCTTGCACGATCACCGGAACGAGCCCGCTGCTCTTCTCGAAGTCGATCACCGCCACGAAGGCCTCGGCGAGATCCACCCCCTCCGGGATCAAGCCGTAGCTCACCTGGGTGTCGACGCCGATGCGGTCCAGCTCGCGGAGCTCGTCCAACGAGGAGAATCCGCCGTTGAAGATGAACCGATGCCTGGGCAAGGCGGTCTGGAGCTCCTCGAAGCGTTGAACCTCGGCCGGCTCCAATCGGTCGCGATGTCCAACGGGCGTATAAACGAAGCCCGCACAGTACTCCTGGAGCCGCACAGCGAGCTGCACGGGATCTATGTCCGTGGCCTCGATCCACCCCCCGTGGACCATCTTTCCGTCCTTGACGTCGATCCCGACGAGCACCTTCTTCCGCGGAAAACGCGCCAGGAGCTCCTCGTCGGCGCCGGTGCCCACAATCAGCTGGGTGGCGCCGGCGCGAAGCAGCGCATCTCCCCGCTTCTCGTCTCGAATCCCCCCGCCGACGCGACACTCGCAGACGCGACAGATCTCGCGGATGAGCTCCAGGTTGTCCCCCTCGCCCCGTGCGGCGTCCAGATCGATCAGGGCGATTTCGCCGTAGCGATACAAGACCTTGGCAAGCTCTACGGGATCCTCTGCGCGTTCGAGCGTCGTTTCGTCCGCCTGCGCAACCACCACCCTACCCCCGCATAGCTCCATCGCCGGTATGATCATCTCGCGTCCCCTAAGCTTCGACTAGCGTGGTCGGTAGATCTTCACCTGGTTCCGTCCGCCGTGCTTCGCGCTGTAGAGCGCCTCGTCGGCCGCGGCGATCAGCCTCATGGGCTCGGTGATTCTGGGGTCGGGAAGCCCGGCGAGGCCGATGCTGATCGTGACCGGCATGCGCTTGCCGTTCCACTGGAAGGCGAACGACTCCACCCCTTGACGAATCCGCTCGGCCATGATGATGGCGCTCTCGACCGAAATGCCACGGCTGATGACCGCGAACTCCTCGCCCCCATAGCGGCTGAAAACGTCTTCCGCTCGCACCGATTGCTGAATCTGCAGCGCCAGGTTCTGAAGCACATAGTCGCCGGCCAGATGACCGTAGGTGTCATTGACCGACTTGAAGTGGTCCAGATCCATCATACACAGGGCCAGCGGGCTCTGGTGCCGGTGCGCGAACGCGAACTCGGCGTGCAGACGATCCGTGAAGTAGCGCTTGTTGAACGCTTTCGTGAGCCCGTCTCGTAGGGCGGAGTCGTACATCTGCCGCTGGAAGTTCTCCTCCAGATTGTCGTGATATGTGAACTTGAGGATCGTGGTGGAGCCCACCTGGATCTTGTCGCCGTCGGCGAGCTGGTGCAGGCCGATCCGTTCCCCATTGGCAAAGGTGCCGTTGGTGCTCGCCAGATCTTCGATTGCCACGTCCCCGGTGGGGGTCCGCCGGATCCTACAGTGCTTCCGGCTGATCCCTTCATCGAGGAGCTGGATCTCCGCCGTTGCGCTCCGGCCGATGAACATCTCGCCTTCGACTTTGTACATCTCGCCGACGTTGCTGCCGGCTAGGACGATCAGATACGCCTGAGTCAGATCCTTGGGTCCGGTCAACTCGCTGAGATCAAACGACGTGATCCTCGTGACTTCTTCGTCGGCCAAGACAATTCCTCCGAAGTTCGACCGATCTTATCCAAGCCAGATCTTCAAATCAAGGGTAACCACGCAGAAAAGCGACTCACAGGCCCGTCAAAGGCCGGGCTTCTGGCGATTTCACGACTGCGGGCGATGAGCCGCGAGGGTAAGTCGCAACCCATCCTCACCACCCGGATAGTCGGGCTGCACGGCCAGCAAGCGGCGGTAGAACCGTGCCGCGCCCGAATAGGAGCCCTCCCGCCGGAGCGACTCGGCGAGGTTGTACAGCGCCACCGGGTTCACCGGGTCGAGCCGCAGGGCTTCATGATAGTGCGCCCGCGCCTTGCGGAGCTGTCCGAGCCGTTCGAATATCGCGCCGCTGTTCACGCGTGGACCAGACCACTCCGGATCGAGATCTGCGGCGCGCTTCAGCGCGAACAGCGCCTGGTGATGATCTCCCTCCCGGCCCCGGACGATTCCCTCGGCGTTGTGCGCCTTGGCCAGCCCGAGCCGGACGAGCTCCTCGTCTGCACCCAGCTGCCTCGCCCGGGCAAAGCAGGTGATCGCCTCTGCGAAACAGCTCGGATCGGCCACGGCAATCTCTCCCCGGAGCAGCACCGACGGCGCGTCCACCCCGCGCTGCCGTTCCACCTCGTCCAGCACGTCGAGCGCTTCCTGCCGCCGGTCGGCGTGTAGGCCCAGCAGGCGGGCCAGCGCAAAGGCCGCGGAGTCCAGAGAGGAGTCGAGGCTCCACGCCTGCCGCAGGAGGCGCTCGGCCCCCTCGAGCTCACCGGTTCTGAGAAGTTCCCGGCCCCAGGCCAGGCACACGATGGCCTCCCCGGGAGCCTCCCGATGGGCCGTCTCGAAGTGACGGTGCGCACCCACGAAGTCGCCCACCTCGAGACAGCGGGCACCGCGCACCAGGTGAAATCGCCATTTTCGTTGGGACATTGCCCCGCTCAGCTGCAGTTCCTTCCGTTGTCACAGCCCCCGCGCATGCGGCGAGAGCCGAAAAAAGTTTCCCACGCCTGGATCCGAGTTTCAAGACCGGTTCTTACGTTTTCAGGCCGATTTTTCGCCGTTTGCGGGGTCCGCCTTCGCCTTTTCGCGACCCTGAGGAGACTTCGGGTCCGAAACCAAGCGCCCGCCGCACAAAGGCGCCGGCCTCTGCGGGGGCGAATCACGACGGAATGTGGGACCGAAGGAGTGAGAGATCCGCTGGCGGCGCTACTCGAGCTCGCGCCAGCCAGGGCCATGACCGCCCTGCAGCGCATTCGAAGGCGCGCCGCGCTTCATGAGACGCGCCCGGTCGAAGAGAAAATCTTCGCGCTTCGCATAGGCGGTCACATGCACATTGGAGTCCATGCGGATGGCATCGCAGGGGCACGCCTCCACGCACAGACCGCACACCACGCAGCGCAGCTGGTCGATCTCGAACCGGATGGGGAACTTTTCGGCGTTCGCGTCCGGGACCGCGGTCTTGTTCGCGGGCGGGTCGGCCGCGTCTGCGGCTACGATGTTGATACAGTCCGCCGGACAGACGGTGGCGCACATCATGCACGACACGCAGCGCACCGAGCCGTCCTCCCGGTGCATCAGCCGATGCTCTCCCCGGTATCGGGGGGGGTAGTAGTCCGCGGGCACGTCGGGATACGGCACGAGCCGCAGGTACGTCTTGTCCTGGGTGAGCCACTTGCGCTGGGCCACACCGGCCACCAGGGAGAGCAGTCCCAGGCCGGCCGGCACGCCGGCGAACATCACCATGGCGCCGTTGTAACCCTGGAGTTTGCCAGATACCGCGCTCAATCCCGCCACCACGCCGGCGCCGAGACCGGCCCCCACCAGGCCCAGGATGCCAAAGAGAATCCAGGGAACCCGGGATGGCCAGTTCACGAAGAAGTGGCGCAGCGTAATGGAGAGCCCCTTGCCGATCTCCACCACGTAGGACTGCACGGCAACCGTCCGTTGGGGAGCGTCGAGTTTCACAGTGCGAGCGGGCATAGAAGACTCCTAGTGACTTTCGCTGTGGCTCTCATCCCCTGCGGCGGCCCCGGAGTGCGGCAGCATGGTGACGCAGGCGAAGGTGAGCAGCAACATGGCAACGGAGGCGATCCAGAAGTTCTCGATCTTCCAGCCGAGCTTTTTGTAGACCAGCAGCAGCACGGCCGTGATCATCACGTTGGCCAGGGACACCGGCAGCATGCCGACCCAGCCGAGCTTCATCAGCTGGTCGTACCGCAGCCGCGGCAGGGTCCAACGGATGGCGACCTGGAGGAACCCGATGGCGACGACCTTCATCCAGAAGGCGAGCATCTGCAGAAGCACCACGGCCAGGTGCGGCAGCGCCAGGTGGGCGCCGCCGAAGTGGAATCCGTCGGCGTAGAGCCACGGGACGTTGAAGCCGCCGAGGAACAGGGTCGTGAACATCGCGCCCACGAACACCAGCTCCATGTACTCGCCCATGAAGAAGATGCCCCAGCGCATGCCGGAGTACTCGAGGTTGAAGCCGATGATCTCCGACTCGCCCTCCGGGAGGTCGAAGGGGATGCGCTTGGACTCGGCGATGGACGCCGCGAGGAAGAGGAGCGCTCCGATGGGCTGGATCACCAGGCCCCACTTGCTGGGGTTCGGGCCCTGCCACTGGACGATGGCCATGGGCTCCAGGGTGCCGTAGAGCAGCAGCGCGCCGACGACCGTCAGGCCCAGGGTGACCTCGTAGGAAACCATCTGCGCCGCGGCCCGGAGCCCGCCGATGAGGGCCCACTTGTTGTGGGAGCCGTAGCCCGCCAGCGAGGCGCCGAACACGCCCAGCCCGGAGAAGGCGAAGACCAGCAGCAGGCCGATGTCGAGGTTGGTGGCCTGCAGCCGGAACGAGCGGCCCTGCTCCGCCGCGAGGCGCACGGTTTCCGCCGTTACGACCTGGTCCCACTGGTGGTAGGCGAAGTACCCGCCAAAGGGGATGACCACGAAGACGATCACCACCGGCGCCAGCGACAGGATGGGCGC
The DNA here is from genome assembly GCA_043825095.1 of bacterium. Lineage (GTDB taxonomy): Bacteria > Myxococcota_A > Polyangia > HGW-17 > JAJRWW01 > JBDRSE01. The sequence continues at coordinate 154,738 of JBDRSE010000156.1, read as the reverse complement.
CAGGGCGAACAGGAACCGGTGGACCTTGTTCGGGACCACGTCCTCTTTGAAGCTGAACTTCAGGCCGTCCGCAGCGATGTGCACCAGGCCCCAGAGCGTGATGTTCTTGCCCGCGATGGGGATGTTCGCCCGGGTGGGACCGATGCGATCCTGCATGAAGGACGCCTGCCGGCGCTCCATCCAGGTGTAGATCGCCATGAGGAGAATCACCGGGAGGATCACCAGCACCGCCCGGATGAGCGTCGCAATGAGCTCGCCCCAGCCGGCGTTCCAGGTAATCGCGTAGAGCTGTTGTATGTCTGCCATCAGTTTCGCCTCGTCGTCTGCTCGTTCGCCGTACTATCCGCGCGAGTTGGCAAAGCGCAGGAGCACCGCCGGACGCGTCGGACCGAACTCCTCCGCCGGCAGCGCCTCTCCCAGGGCCCCCGCCGCGGCGGCGTACACCTGCTGCGCCGTCTCTCCCAGCTTCAGCGCCCGACCGGCCGCCTCGGCGATCCGATCCACCAGCACCCAGCCTGAAAGGGCGGCTCCCGGCGGCTCCACCGCCGGATGGAACCGGCCCACCTTGCCGTCCTTGTTCACGAAGGAGCCATCGATCTCGCACCAGGCCGCCAGGGGCAGCACCACGTCCGCCTGTTTGCCGATTCCGGCGGCGCGGTGAACCAGGGCGATAACCGTCTCGATGTCCTCCAGAGACTTGGGATCGGTGGTCTTCTCGTCCAGGCAGAGCGCAACCTTCACCGTGCCGCTGCTCAGCCGCTGCTCGAGATCGGCCGGGGAGCCCAGATCTTCCCCGAACACCGCCGCCAGGCCGGCCGAGTTCGCATTGCGATCCGCCACCTTCAGGATCTCATCGGCCTCCCAGTTGGGACGACCGGTGCCAAAGACCTGCGCCCCTCCCAGGTTGTCCACGAGCCGCTTGACCGCGAACATGGTTTCCGTGGCGAGCCGCGCTGAGATCAGGACGATCACCTCGTCCCCGGACACGCCCTCGAGCGCCTTGCCCGCCGCAGCAACAGCCTCCTCCAGCGCCACCTCGGCGCCCTTGAGCCGGGCCGTGGTAAGGCGCGCGTCGGCGGCGTACTCCTGGAAGATGTCGCGCCCCTCGTCACACATCCACCACTTGTTCACCGACTCGCAGTACCGCGGCTTGGTGCGGCGAATCTGGCCGCCGTAGGTGTGCAGCTCGATATGACAGCCCGTGGCACAGCCCGGGCAAATGGAGTCCACCGTGCTCAGGCGGTACACCCGGGTGTCGAACCGGAACGCCTTCTCCGTAAGCGCCCCCACCGGGCACTGGTCCACGGTGCACAGCGAGTAGTCGTTGTCCAGGGCCCGACCCGGCGCCGCAGCGACCGACGTCTTGAGCCCGCGGTCCTTGAGGTCGATGTCATGGGACTTGGCGACCTCGTCACAGACCCGGATGCAGCGCCAGCACAGGATGCAGCGCTCCTCGTCCATGAGGACCCGGGGGCCGATGTCCACCCGCTTGCCCTTGCTCCGCCGCTTCAGGTCGTGCCGCGCCGGCTGATGGTCGTAGTCGAAATACAGCCGCTGCAGGTCGCACTCGCCCACCTGATCGCAGATGGGGCAATCGATGGGGTGGTTGAGCAACGTGAACTCGAGGGCCTGGCGCTGGGCGTCCTTGGCGAGGTCCGAATCCGTGAACACCTCCATGCCTTCGTTGACGAAGGTCTGGCAGCCGGGCACCAGCTTCGGAAACCCTTTGACCTCCACCAGGCACTGGCGGCACACGGCCACGATGGACAGCCCGGGGTGGTAGCAGAAGTGCGGGACCTCGATCCCGACGGCCTTGGCGGCCTCGATCAGGTTGGTCCCTTTGTCGACGGACACCTCCTGTCCGTTGATCGTGAGGTTGACCCGGTTCTCGTCCACGACTTTCTCTTCATCGCTCATCGGTCACACTCCCCGCCGATCATGTTCAGCGAGCCGAAAATGGGCACCACATCCGCGATGGCGTGACCCACCAGCATGTTGCCCAGATGCGAGGTGATGATGAAACACGGCGGCCGGCAGCGCACCTTCACCGGAACGCCCGAGCCGTCGGACACCACGTAGAAGCCGAGCTCCCCGTTGCCCCCTTCGGAGTAGGCGTAGGCCTCGCCCGCAGGGACCGGGATGCCGTCCACCACCAGCTTGAAGTGGCGGATCATGCCCTCGATCGTGTTGTAGGTCTCGTTCTTCGAGGGCAGCACCACGCGGTGGGCGTCCGGGGCCAGCACCGGGCCGGGCTCGATCTGCTGGATCGCCTGCTCGATGATCCGCATCGACTGGCGCATCTCCTCCATCCGCACATAGTAGCGAGCGAAGCAGTCGCCGCTCTCCATGATCGGCACGTCGAAGTCGAACCGGTTGTAGACGCTGTACGGGTGGTCTTTCCGTACGTCGTAGTCGATGCCCGAAGCGCGCCCCACCGGCCCGGTAAAGCCGACGGAGATGGCGTCCTCCCGGGAGACCACGCCGACGCCCTGGGTCCGATCCAGGAAGATCCGGTTCTGGGAGAGCAGGCCGTCGATGTCGTCGATCACGCCGTGGATCTCGTCGAAGCCGCCCCGGACCCGCTCGAGCCAGCCGTCGGGCGCGTCGAACTTCACGCCGCCGACCCGACAGTAGGCGTGGGTGACGCGGGCCCCGCTGATCTCTTCGAGCAGGTCGTACACCACGTCTCGCGCCCGGATGCAGTACAGGAAGATCGAGAAGGCACCCATCTCCATGGCGATGGCCGCCACGCAGGTGAGGTGGTCTCCGATCCGGGAGAGCTCCCCGGTGATCACCCGGAGGTATTCGGCCCGATCGGGCACCTTCAGGTCGAGCAGCTTCTCCACGGCCATGGCGTAGCCGGTGTTGCACAGAATCGGCGAGACGTAGTTGAGCCGGTCCGTGTAGGGGAAGATCTGCGCCCAGGTGACATTCTCGCACTCTTTTTCGAAGCCGCGGTGAAGGTAGCCGACCTGCACGTCGGCGTGCACGATGCGTTCTCCGTCCACGGTGACCACGATCCGCACGGTGCCGTGCATCGCGGGATGCACCGGTCCCATCATGATGGTCATGGTTTCCGTGGGGAGCTCGACGCCTCCCTGGACCGCGAGCTGTTCACTGATCGATGTCATAGCTTCCCTTGAAGTGGGCGCCCGCGTTCGGCCCCGTCAGAATGTGCTTCTGCTGCCAGATCTCTTCGGTCCGTTCCTCACGCCGGGTCAGCGGCTGCCGCTTGGCCATGGGGTAGTCCTTGCGCAGCGGATGCCCCTCGAACTCTTCGTACAGCAGGATCCGTCGGAGATCGGGATGACCGTCGAAGGAGATCCCATACATGTCCCAGACCTCTCGCTCCAACCAGTTGGCCGATTTCCACAGCCCGGTCAGGCTGGGCACGCCGCTGCCGAGCGCCACCGGAACCTTGAGCCGCAACCGGTGCCGCTTGACGGTGGAGTAGAGGTGGTACACCACCTCGAACCGGGGGTCCCGGCCCTGCATGAGATAGTCCACCGCGGTCAGGTCGGTGAGCATGTCGAACTGCAGGGCAGCGTCGTCCCGCAGGGATTCACAGATCTGCTGCAGCTTGCCCGGCTTGAGCACGAGGGTTTCGTCGCCGTGGGCGGCGTGGTCCGAGATCACCTCGCCGGAGAACTTCTTCTTGGTCGCTTCCAGTGCCGCTTTGCTCATGGCTACCCCCTCGCCGCCTGCCGCTGGGCGGCGAGCTGGCGCAGCTCTTGCTGGCTGTGGGTCTTCCCGGCCTGGATGATCTCCTGAAGTCGCACGATGCCGTCGATGACCTGCTCGGGGCGGGGCGGGCAGCCCGGGATATAGACGTCCACCGGGAGGATCTGGTCAATGCCCGGAACCACGGAGTAGTTCTGGTAGAAGCCGCCCGAGCTCGCGCACACGCCGAAGGCGACCACGAACTTGGGATCCGCCATCTGGTCGTAGATCCGGCGGAGCACCGGTGCCTGCCGCTCCGAGATGGTACCCACCACGAACAGCAAGTCGGTGTGGCGCGGCGTGAACTGCACAAACTCACAGCCGAACCGGGAGAGGTCGTACCGGGGACCCATGGTGGACATGTACTCCATGCCGCAGCAGGCCGTGACGTACGGCTGCTTGAACATGGAGAACTTGCGCGCCCAGCTGAGCAGGTCCTGGAGCTTGTCGGAGCTGTAGAGCTCTATACCCATTTCAGGACTCCCTTTCTGACCACGAAGATCAACGCGGCCAACAGGACCGTCACGAAGAGTCCCATGATCACCAGCCCGGCGAAGGTCTGCTTCTCGGCGTAGATCATCGCCCATGGATAGAGGAAGGCGACCTCCACGTCGAAGACCAGGAACAGGATCGCCACCTGGTAGAAACGGGGGTTGAAGGGAACCGTCGGCTCACCCACGGGATCGTTCCCGCATTCGAAGGGTTCGAGCTTCACGGCCGTCTTGTTGCTGGGGCCCAGGATAATGGCCGGGATGTAGAACATCGCGGCGACGATCAACCCCACAAAAATGAAGACGATTAAGGGCAGATACGTGTCTGCTGGCATGCTTAGCCTCAGCCGGTTGATTGCCTGAATTCGACAGGTACAATAGAGGTCCACCCTAGGGATGTCAAGAGGCGTCAACGCCGCGGAATCACGCCACCTGGAGCAGCATGGATACTTTTTTAAATAATTGGAAACACACGGTTATTCTGTATGCCTTCGTGATCTCGAGCCCCCTGGCGAACACCGCCTGTCCGACGCCTCGGCCGTACGGTTCCCTGGTGGCCAGCCGAGGGGCCAGCACAGTGGTCGGTGAATTCGCCTCGGCCGTGCGGAAAAAGCAGGGCGAGAAGCTGGTGCGGCTCTTCACCGACCGGTGTCTGACCAGCTGCCGAGGGTTCACCTTCTCACCCGTGGGCCGCGACGGCGCGCTGCACCGCTTCCGGTGGACGGCGCGGACCGCGGCCGGCAGTCTGGCCGATGATCTCTACGGACAGCTGAACATCTACAAGCTCGTGTCCTGGGCAGAAGTCCACATCGATTCCTTGAGCTTCGAGGGACAACGGCGGGCGACGGCTCGGCTCACCGTGGCCGTGGACGGCGTTCTTCGCGACGGCGCCAGGAGGAGCGATCGCGGGATCCTGGACGTGGAGCTACGCCAAAGCGCCGACGAAACCTGGCGGATCGATGGCTTCGCGCCCGGCTCCATGCGCACGGTCGTCGCCACAACGCCTTTGTTCTCGGACGCTTCGAAGGGGAAGGCGCCGCACACCCGGCGGACCGCCCCGGCGCAGGACCCGGCCGAGATCGGCGCAGACCAAGGCCCCGGCCTAGCCGTGGCCGACGTCAACGGCGACGGTCGCCTCGACGTCTTTCTGCCCGGGCCGCACCTGGGCGCGCTGTATTACGGGGACGGGAAGGGCGGCTTTGTTCCCGGACCGATTCTTCCCGGACACGCGAGCCACACCATCGGCCGTGCGGCCGTGTTCGGCGACGTGGACAACGACGGCGATCCCGATCTCTTCGTGGTCGCCCAGCGCGGGGGATCCCGCCTGCTCCTGAACCAGGGCGGCACGCTCCGGGTCGGCGGCAGGGGATTGACCCTGGGCAACGGCAGCGCCGCCGCCTGGCTGGACGTCGACGGGGACGGCCGGCTGGATCTGTTCTTTTCCGGCACCCCATCGGAGACCTCCCGGCCGCAGGTGCTCATGAACCGCAAGGCCGGATTCCAGGCCGACGCCAGCCGGCTGCCCAAGCTGAGCGGCCGAGTTGTCGCGGCATGTACCGGCGATCTGAACGGGGACGGACGAACCGATCTGGTGCTGGTGGACGCCCTCGGGCCGGTCCGCGTGCTGCTCAATCGCGACGGCCGCCTCCGGCCCGCGCACACGACCGGCACCGTGATGGGACGCGCCTGCTCCATCGCCGACCTGAATGGGGACGGTGCGCTGGACGTGGTGATCGCCGCGGTGGCCACCCACGAGGCCTGGAAGTTCTCTCAGCCCGACTTCCCGCTCCCCGGCTCACCCTTCCGCCCACCGCGCGGGTTGCCCGCCCGGCTGAGCCTGGCCACCCAAGGCTCCTTCTGGCTGCGGAACACCAACCCGGGATTCACGCGCGCTGAGCTCGCCGACACCGCGTCCTTGGGCTGGGACGTGACCGTGGCCGTGACAGACCTCGACGGCGACGGCAGGGCAGACGTTCTCCTGGCAGGAGGGAATCACGCCGCGCGAGGCGCCGCCCTGGACGATCTCTTCTTCACCGTGGCGCTGCCCCAACGGCTCACGGGGCGAAGCTGGCCACGGCTGGCTGCGCGCGCGGGGCCCTTGGGCGCCACCCGGGGAGCGACCCTGCTGCTGGGTCACGCCGGGGGGTGGACGGACATCGGCACTCCCGCGGGCCTGGAGGTGCCCACCGGCGTCCGGGCCGCGGTCTGGGCGGATCTCGATCGCGACACCACTCCGGAGCTGCTGCTGCGTCTCCGAGACGGATCGGTGCGGATCTGGCGCTGGAGCCAGCGCCGCGGCAATTCCCTCACGCTACGCCTCACCTCCGGGGTTTCGGCCGGCGCCACGGTCACCGCCTGGAGCCTGGGCCGCCGCGTCTCGGTCAACCTGGACGGTGGAAACGGTGACGGACCGGCAGGCGAGGTCCGCCTGGGCCTCGGCAGCGCGTCCCGGGCTGACAGGGTGGAGATCCGTTGGCCTGACGGGCAGCGCCAGCTCGTGCAGGACCTGAATACCGGCGCGAGCTACACGATCTTCAAGGGAGTGGAGGATCCGACTCCGGGCCTGTCGGCACGCCGGCCGGCGGCCCCACGCACCACGCCGCCGCGGCGCCCGCCTCCACCGCAAAAACCCGGAGAGCTCGCCGGGCTTCCATTGGAACAGCTCGGTGGATTCCGCGTGGTTCCGCCCCGCGGGCCGAGCGCGCCCCAGCCGTTGAGCGCATTCTTTGGTCGGGCCGCCACGGTGCTGCTCTTCCCGCCGACGCCCTGCCCGAATTGTCCGGGCTACGGGCGCAGGCTCTCCCAGCTCGGACAACGCTGGAAACGCCGAGGGGTGTCGATCCTGATCGTCACCCCCAGCAAGCCGACCCAACGGTTGGTCGGCGTCACGCAGCTCCGCACCGCAGCCGGACTCCCGGCAGGAACGTTGTCCCGCCTGCTCGTGCTCGACAGCCGGGGTCGGGCCCAGGTCGTCTACCTCGGCAAGCTCCCCGATCCGTTGGTGCTGCAGCACCACCTGGTGAGGCTCACAGCCCAGTAGAGCCCTAATGGGCAATGCCAGCTTCGGGGACGTGCCGGTATCAGCGCTGTCGCTTACTTCTCCGTGTAGCCGTCGTGGGCGAACTGGTAGCGCTTCTTTTTGGCGACGCCCCAGGGGGTGAGGATTCCCTCCAGTCGCCCGCCGTGGGAGGGCCGGTAGTTCTGTTTGGTCCAGCCGCTGTTCTTGCCGACGGAGATCTCGATGTCGATCTTCTTTCCGCGCTTGAGGAACCGGTACTTGTTCTCGAGCACCATGCCCTGCCAGCGCTTGGAGATCTCCTGCATGAAGTAGACATCGAACTTGTTCGAGTCCAGGAAGCGCAGGACCACGAGGATGTCTCGAGACAGCCCCTGGGACCCGGCCTGCCTCGCCACGTAGACGATGTCGAGGTTGCCGTTGCCGTCGAGATCCACCGTCCGAAAGCGCAGCAGGTCGGACTGCGTCTTGGCCCACGGCGCGGGCACGGCATAGTAAGCGCCTCCCTTGGACACGTCCTCCCCGAGCAGCGCCACTTGGTTGCCGGCGATGACCAGCTGCTCCCGCGCCCGGCCGGTGATGAAGTTGCCCACCTGGTAGTACAGGATGTTGTTCTTGGTCAAACCCTTCTGCTTGAGGAACGTGGCCAGGAGCAGCTTGGCGGTGTCGTACTCCACGGTGCCCAGCGAGGACGTTTTGTCCCCGCCGGTTCCCATCACCGTGTCGGCCTTGCGCGAGGGTCCGCCATCGTGATCGACGATGCGCACCGACATCTTGAGCTTGGGGGATCCGAGGCCGTACCCGGGCACGGCGCCGTCGGTGATCTTGAGCTCGATGGCATACCCGTGCTTGAGCCGGAACACGAACTTGGACAGCCCCTTGAGGCTGCGCCTGCCCCCGACCCACTTGACCGAGGCCTGGCGATGCTGGGCGTTGGGGGGGTGGATCCGCAGGGTCTCCACCTTGCCGCCGCCGTCGAACAGCAGCTCCACCCGATCCTCCCGGGTCGTGGCCCGGGCCGTCCGGACCACCTGATCGTCGTTGACCTCGAGCAACAGGTAGGTGCCCTTGCTGTCGTGCGCGCAGAAGAGCTTGGCCGCCAGATCCGGATCGCCCTGCCACTCGCTCTTGCCGCTGAGCACGTGCTTTGCGCCCAGCTTCTGCGGCGTGACGTCGCCCCAATCGTTCCGCAGGCCGTCGATGCTGATGGTCCCATCCGGCACTCGCAGACACTCCACGGGGGGGGCGGCCAGGGCGGAAGTGGACCCCAAGAACAGAGAGACAGTGACCAGGCTGAAGCTGAGGCGTAGGCGCATGGTTCCTCCTTGGGGCGTGAATTATTACAGGACGCCAGCTGCTTGTCTAGCTCGGCCCGACTGTGCTAAGTACGCCTGCAGCCTCTCGGCCGGCCGTTGCTCGGCCGAGGGCGATCGGCTTGGCAGATCCGGGCACTCGCGGGACGGGCCCCCGCCGCTCGGATCCACCAGGCGATGCACTCTCATCTGCTCCGACGCACCGGAGCGGCCGATCTTCTATCGAAAATGCGGCCCGCCCCTGAGCCATCGGAGTGACAGGAGCCACGGAATGCTCGAAACCCTCACGCGCGGATTCCGGGCCGCGAGGCAACGGCTGGCGGGCGAGGCCCAGATCGACGAAAAGGACATCGACGAAGCGCTGCGGGAGGTGCGCCTGTCCCTCCTCGAGGCCGACGTCGAGTTCCGGGTCACCAAGAAATTCCTCGCCAGCGTCAAGGAGAAGGTCCTCGGCGAAACGGTCAAGCTGCGCGCCAAGACCCGCTCCAAAAAGGCCAAGGTCGGCATCGGCGAGCACTTCGTCAAGACTTGCCTGGACGAGCTGACCGCGCTCATGGGCGAGCCGGACAGCTCGCTCAAGTTCGCCAAGAAGGGCCCCACCGGCATCATGATGGCCGGCCTGCAGGGCTCCGGGAAAACGACCACCGTCGGCAAGTTGGCGCTCTATCTGTCCAAGCAGCTGGGGAAAAAGCCGCTCCTGGTGGCTGCGGACGTGTACCGCCCGGCCGCCATCGAGCAGCTGAAGGTGCTGGGCAGCCAGCTCGGCATGCCGGTCTACTTCGACGACAGCGGGGATCCGCCGGCCATTGCCGAGCGCGCCTTCAAGGAGGCGGCGACCCGCGGTCGCGACGTGGTCATCATCGACACCGCCGGCCGACTGGCCATCGACGAGCCCCTCATGGAGGAGCTCGACGAGATCAAGCGCCGCGTCAAGCCGTCCAACATCCTGCTGGTTGTGGACGCGATGATGGGCCAGGACGCCGTCCGCACCGCCAAGACCTTCAACGAGCGCCTCGAGCTCAGCGGCGTGGTGCTCACCAAACTCGACGGTGACACCCGCGGCGGCGCAGCCCTCTCGGTCAAGGCGGTGACGGGCAAGCCGATCAAGTTCCTCGGGATGGGCGAGGGCCTGGATCGGCTCGAGGAGTTCCGGCCCGAAGGTCTGGCGTCCCGCATCCTGGGCATGGGCGACGTGGTCGGCCTGATCAAGGACTTCGAGGAGGTCGTCGACGAGGAGAAGGCGGAGGAGGAAGCGACCCGGATGCTCAAGGGTCGCTTCAACATGGGAGACTTCCTCGAGCAGATCAAGACCATCAAGAAGATGGGGTCGCTCAAGGACCTCGTCGAGAAGCTCCCCTTTTTCAAAGACGGGTTGCCCGAGGGCGTCAATGTGGACGACCGGGAGCTGGTCAAGATCGAATCCATGATCAACTCCATGACCCAGGCCGAACGGGCGCAGCCGGAGCTGTTCGTGGTGACCAGCTTCGAGGAGATCAAGGATCGCAAGGGCCGCAAGAAGGGTCGCAAGGCCACCAGCGACTACGACCTCGACCGGGTCCGTCGCGTGGCCAAGGGATCCGGACGCAAGGAGGCCGAGGTCAAGGAGCTGCTGTTCAAGTTCGCCACCATGCGCGGCATGATGATGGAGCTCGGACAGTCCCAGGGGCTGCTCGGGAAGATCCCCGGGCTGAAGCAGTTCAACCGCATGCGCAAGATGGCCGGCATGGACATGGATCAGATCATGGAGGGCATGCAGGGCTTCATGCCCGGCGGTCCGGACCCGGCCGCCAACGCTGCGCCTCGCTTTCGCCCCCCCGTAAGAGCCGCCGACAGGACCAAGGCCAAGCGCAAGCGCAAGCAGGCCCGCCAGGCGCGCAAGAAGAACAAGAAGAAGCGTTAGGGCCCGCTCACAAATTGCTTTAGGGCGTTCAGCTTTTGGGGGATAGCTGCTAGCCTGTGTCGGATGCGTCGACTCGCGACATCGCTGCGGGTGCTCTGGCTGGCGGCGCTGGTGGTGATCGGTTGTCGGCAGGGCGCTTTACAGGAGCGGGAGGAGGAGCAGCGGATCACCCGGGAGGAGCGGCTCCGTCGCGCGCGCCTGGCGCGCGCCCGGGCGGCCCACCGCCAGCGATGGCACGAGCGCTACCGCCGACAGATCGCCGGCGCCACCACGCCGCCGCCGCCCCGTGCCCGGGCGGCCTGCGACCCCGGCCGGGAGCTGCGCCAACGGATCACCAGCTCCCACTTTCAGGACCAGTTCGCACAGGCCGTGCAGTTGGTGGCCGAACCTCACGAGGCCAGCCTGATCACCCTGGACGGGCGGCCCTATCAGCGATTCAGCTTCACCGTCCGGATGCACCCAGAGGATGCGCCACGGCTGAACCGTGCGCGCGCGCGCCCGGAGCTGGTCCTGCAGCTGCGGTTCATTCCTCTCTGCCAAACCCAGAAGTACGTGATCCAAGGCAGCAGCATCCGAATCCGCCTCGCGCGGACCAAGGGCCGGGCGTCCACGAGCCTGTGGCCCCAAGGGCGTGGCCAGGGGCGGCAATCGATTCCCCGGCAGCAGCAGCCGACGATCCCCGTGGGAGAGCGGATTCAGCTTCTGCTCGATCCTACGCGAAACACCTTGGACAGCCGACCCGGGCAACCCCGAGCGGGGCGGTCGGGCGTCCCGGCGGTCAAAACAATCCTGGGCGTCTGGGAGCTCGCGGACGCGCAGTTTCCGAGCCGGCCTCGCAGCCGGCGGCTGAGCCTGCAGACCAGCGCGCTGCCTCGCTTCCCCGGGCTGCACCTGCTGGAGGTGCCGTGCGGTGGAGCGCCGGGGGTGAGCTGTCGATATCTGACACGGCAGCAGCACCGAAGGGCAACGCCGATCCCCTTCGGAGAGCTGCTGAAACAGGCCGCCCCGCTGACCCACCACAAGCAGATCGAACAGCTTCACGCCATCCTGCTTGAGCTCAAGTACCCGAGCTGCGGCATGGGAACCCGGAGGGTCGACGCCGGGACCCCTCGCCACGCCTGCCTTGGGCCGGCCGCGCCGCACCGTCTGGCCTGTCAGTTCTGGAAGGCACAGCACGGGTATACCAACCTCGCCGTGATCGGGCGGATCGGCAACACCTTTCAAGTCTCCCACGTGCTGACGTGCCCCGGGGTGAAGCTGCGCGTGCTCCGGCTACAGGAAACCTACGGACGCAACGGGGAGTTCCGCCTGGTGGAGGAGGACCTGACCCCCCGCGCAGCGCAGCTCGATGCCCAGCTCCGCAGACGTTGATGCACTGGAACGCGTTGCCATGAAGGACACGAACACGAAAGACGAAGCCCTGCCGGACGCTCAGCCAGAGGCCGAGCCGGAGGCCGAGCCAGAGGCCGAGCCGGAGGCCGAGCGGAAAACCGACTCCCAGGCGAAGCCGATTCAGAAGGCGCGGAAACTCACCCGGCAGGAGCGGATCCAGCGGCGGGTGGCGCGGCTGCCGCGGGCGCCCGGCGTCTACCTGATGAAGGGACGGCAGGGGAACGTGTTCTACGTGGGCAAGGCGGCCAACTTGCGCTCACGCGTGCGCTCCTACTTCAGTGCCAGCGGTGACACGAGGACCTTCGTGGCGCTGCTCGACCGCATCCTGTATCAGATCGAGTTCGTGGTCACCGCCAACGAGAAGGAGGCGCTGCTCCTGGAGAACAATCTCATCAAGGAGCACCAGCCCCGCTACAACGTCCTGCTGCGGGACGACAAGAACTACCTGGCGCTGCGCCTGGACACCCGGAAGCCGTACCCCCGCCTCGAGCTCGTACGCCGCATTCGTAAAGACGGCGCGCACTACTTCGGGCCGTACCAGTCGGCGCGGCCTGCCCGGCAGGTCACCCGGCTGCTGAACAAGCATTTCCAGCTGCGGGTCTGCACGGACCGGGTGATGGCGTCCCGCACCCGGCCGTGCCTGCAGTACCAGATCGGCCGCTGCCTGGCGCCCTGCACCTTGCCGGTGGACGCGGTGGTGTACGCCGAGCGGGTGGCCGACGTGGCGCTGTTCCTATCGGGTCGCGAGGACGAGCTGGTCCGCAGCCTGGAGCAGCGAATGTACACCGCCGCGGCCCAGGAGTCCTTCGAGGAGGCGGCGCGGCTCCGGGATCTCGTGGCCGACCTGCGCCGCATCATGCAGGAGCAGCACGTGGTCGAGGCCGTCGGGTTGAACCAGGACGTCATCGGCCAGTACCGGCAGGGAGATCGGGTGGAGCTGTGCCTGATGACGATCCGCCAGGGGCGGATGATCGGCTCGGAAGAGGTGCCGCTTCGAAACCAGGAGTTTCCGGACGCTGAGATGCTCAGCTCGTTCCTGGCGCTGCTCTACGAGGGCGATCGCCCCCTTCCCGACGAGGTGCTGGTTAGCGCGGCGCTCGAGGATGGCCCGGTCCTCGCCGAATGGCTGAGCGACAAACGGGGACGCAAGGTCCGGGTGCTCCAGCCCCGGCGCGGCTACCGCCGGCGCCTGATGGAGATGGCGGAGCGCACGGCAGAGGCCTCCTTCGAAGCCCGCTCCACCCGCGCCGCCGACACCGAGGAGCTGCTCTTGCGCCTTCAGAAGCGGCTCCGGCTCGGCCGGATTCCACATCGGATCGAGGGCTACGACATCTCAAACCTCCAGGGGGAGCAGATCGTGGGATCCCTGGTGGTGATGGAGGACGGAGAGCCGTGCAAGGCGCGCTACCGTCACTATAAGGTGCAAACCACGACCGGCCAGGATGATTACGGCGCCCTCCGCGAGGTGCTCGGCCGCCGCTTCGCCCGAGCCCAGGCGGGCGAGGAGGACTGGGAGCCGCCCGACCTCCTGGTCATCGACGGCGGCAAGGGGCAGCTCAACACCGCCCTCACAGTCCTCGCCGACCTCGGCGTGCCCCACGGGGGCGGGGAGATGGACGTGGCCGCGCTGGCCAAGGCGCGCAAGCAGTGGCCCGGGGTGGCGTCCCCTCCCGCATCGGCCGGCGCGGCAGAGCAGACCGCGGGCGGAGACGTGGTGGACCGGGTGTTCCTCCCCGGCGTGAAGGATCCCATCCGGCTGCGCCCCAACACGGCCGAGCTCTTCCTCCTGGCCCGGCTCCGGGACGAGGCTCACCGCTTTGCCATCACCTACCACCGCAAGCTGCGCCGCGCCACCACGCTCCGCAGTGCCCTGCTGGACATCCCCGGGGTGGGTCCCAAGCGGGCGGCGACGCTGCTGAAACACTTCGGGAGCGTCCGGGACGTAGAACAAGCCACCCGGGAAGCCCTGCGCGCGGCGCCCGGCATGAACCTCAAGGCGGCCGAGGCCGTCTGGAGCCACTATCACGAAAAACCGAGCTAGCGGGCGAGGCCGACCACTTGCCAGCGGGCGCCCGCTGCGCGGCCCAGGATCAGCACGACATCTGCCTGTCCCAGCCGGGCGACCACGAACAGGTCCGGCGTGCCCGGCCGCACGCCCCGGGGCAGCGTCCCGAGACGTGATCGCAGGCCGGACGCGGTCAGCAGCTGCACCTCGGTCTGAAGCCGGAGCTTGGGGTTCTCATCGATCAGGGCTTGGAGCACTCGCTGCAGCCGTGGCTTGGTCCGGGCCACCACCTTGCCGGACGCGGTGAAGGGCACCTTGCTCACCGCGAGCATCTTCCCGACCTGGCCCTGCATGAGGCCCATCAACCAGGCGACGGCCGGGCCCCGGGCTCGAGCATCCAGGTCCCCGTCGGGCTGCCGGGCCGCGCGACGCGAGGCCGCGGCCACCCGCTGCCTGACGGCCGGACCCCGCCTGCGCAAGGCACGCCCGAGCCGCTGCTTGCCAGCGGCGGCGCTGCCGGCTCCCCGGTCCGACGGCCCGGTCTTCGGCGCCGCCAGGATGAACGGATTGACCCCGAAGGTCCCGCACTGCCGGTGGTTCCGCCAGAACTCCCAGTGCATGTACACGTTGCCATTGGGCGAGACAATGGCCTGAGGGGGCGCGCCAAAGGGTCCGGCCGAGAACACCACGTCCAGCGCGGCCACGTCGAAGGGCAGGTAACCCGAGGGCTTCACGATCCCCACCTTCACCACCTGTCCCTGTCGATTGAGCACGATCTCGAGCTTGGTCCACCGCGTGTAATCATTGAAGCCGTCCGCGGCCGGCAGCCGATCCAGATCCACCAGGAAGCCGTCTCCCCACCGCGGGTGGATCTTTCGATGCATGAAAGCGATATATCGCGCAAAGGGATGGGCCCGGGTCTTGAGGGCCGTCTGGTTCCCCTCCTTCACCTCCGGGATGTAGTTCGCCAGGGCCGCCTTGATCTTGGCCCAGCGCTGGCTCTTGGGTCCCCGGGCGCCCCGCCGGGCGTGCCGCTGCTTCCACTGCTGAGCCCACTGCTTCCCATAGATGCGGTCCGCATCTTGCGGTGTCAGGCGCAGCTTGAGCCGGCGACGGGCGGTGATCGGCGTGCGGCCCATCGCCGTCATGCGCTGCCGACGACGATCCGGCCGCGCCACCCGGAGCCCCTCTTTGGAGCGCGGCAGCTTGTCAGGATTCAGCACGTCCTTGTCCTGGTTCACCCGTCGATCCCGCATGGTGAGCAATGACTGGCGGCGGGCCTCCTGGGCCGGCTGCGGCCGCTCCTGGGCCACGACCTTCGGTCGGGGTCTGGGTCCCTGACGAGCGGCGCCGGCCCGCTCCTGCACGGCCCGCTGAGGCAGCCGGGTCTCCGTCTTGGTCTGACGCGTGAGCGAGCCGATCCGCTGCTTCGGCTTGGGGCTCAGCTGCGTCTTGTTGCTGTGCCGATCCAGGTTTACGTGCCGGGCCCGGGTCTCACGCTTCACATCACGATTCTTGGCCGCCAGAAAGCGCGCGTCCTTGGGTGGCTGCTCGTTTTTCTGATAGTCCTGATCGACCATCTTCAGTCGCATCTTCAGGGGCTCGATCTTCTGCCGCTTCTGCTTCGCCTTCGGCTTTGGGCGCTTGGGTTTCGGCCTGGGTCGAGGTTTCGGTTGCCGGCGCAGCAGGCGCCTCGGGCGTTGGAGCCGATCCGGCCGGACGCGGGGGCGCGTGCGCTGGGCCAGCAGCTTGTGCTGTTTCGGGTCCAGCGTCCGCGCCAGCGACCGAGGTTGCCGCTCGGGGACCCTCTGTTCCTCGGGCGCGGGCTTGGCCGGGTGGAGCTCGACCACCAGCTCCCGGGGGCGCACGATCTCGGGCGCCTTGCCGTTGCCGGTGACCAGCCGCCCGAACAGCGGCCACACCGCCAGCACGTTCACCAGCAGTGAGATCGCCAGGCCGATGAGGAGCTTCCACCGGAGGGCGAGCGGGCGGTCTTGGTCAGTGGAGGAGCCGTCGTTCACGTCCACATTGTACGGGATACTGCGGGGATGTGCACGGTCAGGAATGTCGATCTGAGACGTCGCTCCTGGAGAGGGGACCTCAGACGCGACGGTACACCCCGACCACCACCCCGACGAGGCTGAACTCGGTGCCGTCCTCAGGGCGGATGTGAAACGGCTTCATGGAGGCGTTCGCCGGCTGAAGACGAACGCCGTTCTTCTCCGGGTAGTAGCGCTTGACCGTGGCTTCGTCGTCCACGAGCGCGACGACGATCTCCCCCCGGTTCGCAGTGGGCTGCTGGCGCACGAAGACAATGTCTCCGTCCAGGATGCCGTCTTCGATCATGGATTCGCCCTGCACGCGCAGCCCGAAGAGGTCTTCGCCGGCGCCCACGAGATAGCGATCGACCTTGATGGTTTCCTCAAGGTTCTCCACGGCGAGGATCGGCTGACCGGCGGCGACCCGACCCACGAGGGGGATGGACGCGGGCAGGGGCGACGCTGAAACCGGCCGGAGCGTCCTGGACTTGAGGTCCTCCCGCACGATGTGCCCCTTGCGTTCCAGGGCCTTGAGGTGGTCGTTCACTCCGTTCGTGGACCGGATGCCCATGTGCTCGCCGATCTCACGCATGGTCGGGGGATACCCACGCTCCTCGATGGAGCGGGTAATGAAATTCAGCACCTGCCGCTGTCGTTTCGTCAAGGGCTCCATGAGATCCTCCGAGATCTAAACATTTAATCAGTATACTGAACATTCGACGAGTGTCAAGAGGGTCTCCGACACCCTTGTCCCAGGGTGAACCGTTCACGTGGCAGACGGCATTGCGCCCCCCAACGCAGCGCGGGCTACCCCTTGGGGGGACGGGAGTCGCTGCGCTCGTGAGGTGCTGCAAATAGCCCCCCCGTGAACACATCCGTCCGTGGGATGGTTGACTAAGGCTGCGGAGATACCGATAATCCCGTCCCATACTTCGGTCGAAGGAGAGACTCAAATGGTATCCACGCTACGCCGATGGCTCATCCCAGTGTGCGCCGTATCCGTGTTGGCGGGCTGCAAGCCGCCGGACCTCTGGAAGCTCGTCACCAAGATGGACCTTGAGTCCCCCAGCGGCGATCCCAAAATCGAGAGAGTACAGGATCTGGGCTCGGTGCCCCTGATCATGAACAAGCCGCTCAAACACGACAAGAGCGACGGCATCGCGGTGGTGGGAGAGCTCCTGGTCATCCGCGGCAAGGATCTGGGCAAGCAGCCCCAGGTGAGCTTCGGCTCCAAGCCGATGGCCGTCATCGCGCGGACCGAGGACGGCGGCATCGTCGTCCGGGCCCCGGCCGGAACCACCCCCGGCAAGCTGAACATCACCATCAGCCACGATCGAGGGTCGGCCTCTGTTCCGCTGGAGCTCCGGCGTTACGGCCTCGCCATCATCCCCGGGCTCCCGGGCGTCCAGGTGCTGGACGTCGGAGCCACGGACGTGAAGGTTGTGGGAAAACCGCTCCTGGCCACCGCCCCGCAGTTCGTAGCCCTCGACCGCTACGGCTCCGT
Organism: bacterium; assembly: GCA_043825095.1. Taxonomy (GTDB): domain Bacteria; phylum Myxococcota_A; class Polyangia; order HGW-17; family JAJRWW01; genus JBDRSE01. The sequence continues at coordinate 137,358 of JBDRSE010000156.1, read as the reverse complement.
GGCCTATGTGACCACCGGTGGCACTGCACCCCGGCTCCTGGTGATCGACCTCGCCGCCGCAGGGGGACCCAAAGAGGTGACCCAACGCAAGCTGGGGATGTGGAAGGTGATCGGCCTGGATGTGGCGACGGAGGCCAAGATGGCCGCCGTGGTGCACGAGAAGGCAATCCTGATGTTCGATCTGGACGACCCCCGAAATCCCCGCCGGTACGTGCCGGCGCGGTTCCCGCCGGGCGTGCTGAAGGCGGGTGTGGTGGACATCAAGCTCTCTCCGGACGGCAAGACCCTTGCCGTGCTTACCGAGGGCAAGAACGCCTTGGTGCTCTTCGACGTGTCGGACCCAAACCAGGTCCGAAACACCAGCTTCATCCCGCTGCTCCCCGAGGCCAAGGAGCCTCTCGTGCGCTCCATGCATTTCTCCTACGAGCCTCGCTCCAGCTACAAGCAGGTCCTCTGGATCGCGACCGGGGACACCCCCCGCAGCCAGCTGGTGGGCAAGCATCCGCCGATGCTGCGCAAGTACGGCGTCGTCTCTGCCGTCGACACAACCGTGCTGCCTTCGCTGAAACCGCTGGCGACCCTGGCGCTCCCCGGCCAGCGCACGCCGCTGGTGGTAGACACCTCCTACGCCATGACCCAGATCGCCTCGGCCTCGGTCATCCGTCGGGAGCCCAGCAAGATGTCCTTCCTGATCAGCATGATGCATCCCGACATGCACCTGCTCGCAAAACACCCCCTCAACACGCCGACCGGACTGCAGCAAGGAGCCGAGCTGCTGCGCCGGCTGGGCAAGTTCGGGACGATCCTCCAGACGGACCACCTCGGCGCCGGCGCGCCGTTCCATCAGGCGGCCGCCCTGTTTTCTTCGATCCAGGTCACCGGGGACGGACAGCTCCTCCTCGCCGTGATGTGCCAGCCCCAGGTGTCTGTAGACCCGCCCAAGGTGGAGGTTCCCTGCGGGCTGTTGGTCAAGCCGACGCTCAAAGGCGAGGCCAGGATCCACACCCTCGGCAAGCTCCCCAAGGCGAGCTTCGCGCCCCCCTTCCGGTTCGGCATGATCAAGGTCCAGCCCTAGCCTTTACTCTCTAACTCTTTCGCCGCCCATTGCCACAGCTCGTCGCCGTGGCATACTACCCGGTATGCTGCGACTCGCTCCTGTCTGGCTGGCCTGCGCCGCGCTGTTCGCCTCGGGCCCCGCCACGGGTCAAACTCCGGAACCCTCCTCGAGCGGCCCCGTACTCCACGAGTACGTCCCTGACGAAAAGGACCTGCAGGCCCTCATCGACTTTGCCAAACAGACCGGCGCGGGCAAGCTGCCTCCGGGGTTCCGGCAGGACGGCGACCTGCTGAAGCGGCCCAAAGACGGCCTCACACCTCGTCCTCGAGAGAAGAAGATCGGCGACACCGATCGGCAAACCCAGCGGCAGAAGCAGGCCGCGCCGGATCGCGAAACCAAGCACGAGGGCCAGCTCCACTACCAGGCGGTGTTCAACCCCTCGGTGGTGCCGTTCAAGCGGGTGTCCGCGCTGGACGGCGTGAACAGCCGTTTCGTGCTCGTCAACCGCGATCCGGTGTATCGCACAGTCGGGCTCACCAAGGTCCAGCAGGCCCCCGACCGCGCCTACTTCTGGGGCTCGGTGCTGCTGCGGGCCCGCCGGCACTCGAAGCTCCCGCTGCCCTCCGTGGCGCCGGACATGCAGATCCACGGCTACGAAACCTTGCCGCGGGGGATTGGCGTCACCTTCTACCGGGACGGCGCCGGCAACTTTGCCGTGGCTCCGTCCCGCTCCCGGCCTTCGGTGCGGCTGCGGTTCCTGGTGTCCGCACCCAACCGGTACTTCAGCCACGAGATTCCGGCCGGCCTCTCCCTGGACGACGTGCCCAAGGCGCGGCGACCGGTGGTGCCCGCCGCCGTGGCCCGCGTCGCCGAACGCATGCACCGACGGCTCGGAATCGACCGTTCACAGACCTTCGGAAACGTCCTGAACAAGCTCGTAGCGCACTTCCGGGCCTTTGAGGAGGGACCGCTGGCGGTGAACACGGGAAACACCTATGAGGACCTCACGGTGAGCCAACGCGGTGTCTGCCGGCACCGCTCCTACGCCTTCGTGATCACGGCGCTCTCCATCGGGCTCCCGGCCCGCTACCTGACCAACGAGGCTCACGCCTTCGTAGAGGTTTGGGTCCCACGAACGGGCTGGATTCGCATTGATCTCGGCGGCGCGGCGAACGAGCTGAACGTCTCGGGCGCCAAGGGGCGCGCCGTACACCGTCCCCTGGACGATCCGTTTCCCAAACCGCCCCAGTACAGCCAGAACTACAGCCGGCTCAACGGCGCGGTGACCGGCCTCTCGCCGGGCCAGCGTCAGGGTCCCCAACCCCGCACCGGTCACGGGGCGCGACGGCGGTTCGACCCGAGCGGCAAGCCCATTCCAGGGCCGAGCGGCAGCCCGGCCGTGAGCCAACCCAGACCCCCCGGGGTTGCGGTGCGCCTTGCGGTGGCCGGCGCCGACACCACCGGGCTGCGCGGCGATCCGTTGACCATCACCGGAACGGTGACCAACGCCCAGGGAGAGCCCCTCGCCGGCCGCCCGGTGGAGCTGCTGCTCCGCAGGCCGGGAAACAAGGACTTGATCATCCTCGGGGAAACCGTGAGCAACGCCAGGGGAGGCTTCACTCTGGTGACCACGATCCCCTTGGCCGCAGGCGTGGGCACCCACCGCGTGGTGGCCTTCTCCGCCGCCGACAAGACCCACCAGGCCGGATGGAGTGAGTAGAAGTCAGGAAAACCGCGAAGGTCGGGGCGGTTAGGCGAGCGCCTTGAGCCCGTCGAAATCCGTGACGATGACCTTGCGGCCGTCCATGGTGATGAGCCCCTGCTTCTTGAACTGCGACAAGGTGAGGCTCACCGTTTCCCGGGTGGAGCCGATCAGATTCGCCATCTCCTGGTGAGTGATCTTGATGGCTACGAGGGTGCCGCGGGCATCCTCCACCCCGTACTCTTGACCCAAGCTGATCAGCAGGTCGGCCAGCTTGGCGTTCACGTCGCGGAAGATCAGACGGGCGACCTTGTTCTCTACCTCCTGCCGGCGCTGGTTCGAGACATGCATCAGCTCGAAGGCGAGCCGCGGATTCCGGTCGACGAGCTTCTCGAACACCTCGCGATCCAGCTCGGTGATCAGCGCGTTCTCCATGGCCTCGGCCATCTCCTCCCGAGGGCTGCCTTCGCCCAGGCAGAGCTCGCCAAAGATCTGACCGGGCACGCGGTACGCCAACGTGAGCTCCCGACCATCCCGGGTGACCTTGGAGATCTTCACCCGGCCGCCGTTCAGAAAGAACACCGACTGCCCGGGATCACCGGGAATGTAGATCACTTGACGTCGCCGAACTTCTCGCATCTCCACGCGGCCCACGAGCTCCTGAAGCACGTTTCCCGGGAGCCCCTCGAGAATTGGTAATTTCTTCAGATACCAGAGCAATCGTCGTTCTTCTTGCACCTCGACCTCCCGAGCAGCTGGGCAGAGCATGGATGTCCCAGTCTGCAATGGGTAACACATATCATAAATTGATATAAAAAAGTAAGAGAAAATACACTTATCCGAGGTTCAAGTAGGTCCCCAACGCGAGCATCGTTACAGTTTCTCGACAGACAGGCAGCTTGCCAGTCCAGGCAGGACGCGTTGCTCGGTAGATCACAACGGTCGTAGTAGAAATAGCGGCAGGCCCACTACTTGACCTTGAGGGCCTCTTTCAGGTACTGCCCCGTGTAGGAACGCGCCACCTTGGCGACGTCGCGAGGCGAGCCGGCGGCAACGAGCTCGCCGCCTTTGTCTCCCCCTTCCGGGCCGAGATCGATGATGTAGTCGGCACACTTGATCACGTCCAGGTTGTGCTCGATGACGACCACGGTGTTTCCGGAATCCGTGAGCCGATTCAGCACGTCCAGCAGACGGTTGATGTCCTCGAAGTGCAACCCGGTGGTGGGCTCGTCGAGGATGTAAAGGGTCATGCCGTTGGACTTCTTGGAGAGCTCCCGGGAGATCTTGATCCGCTGGGCCTCGCCCCCCGACAGCGTGTTTGCCGGCTGTCCCAGGCGCAGATAGTCCAGGCCGACCTCGATGAGCGTTTCCAGCTTCTGGCGAATCTTGGGCACGTGCCCCAGGAACACGTGCGCCTGCCGAACGGTCATGTCCAGCACATCGGCGATGTTCTTCCCCTTGAACCGCACCTCGAGGGTTTCCCGGTTGAGCCGCCGCCCCTCGCACACCTCGCAGGTGACGTAGACGTCCGGCAGGAAGTTCATCTCGATGCGGAGCACTCCGTCCCCTTCACAGGACTCGCAGCGCCCCCCCTTGACGTTGAAGGAGAAGCGCCCGGCCTTGTAGCCACGCATCTTGGCTTCGGGGAGCTGCGCAAAGAGATCCCGGATGTGCGTGAACACCCCCGTGTACGTCGCCGGATTGGAGCGCGGGGTGCGTCCGATGGGGCTCTGGTCGATGGCGACCACCTTGTCGATGAGGTGCACACCGGTGAGCTCCTCGTAGGGCCCGACGATTTTACTGGAGCGGTACAGCCGCTCCTGGAGCGCCCGGAGGAGGGTGTCGACCACGAGGGACGATTTGCCCGAGCCCGACACACCGGTGACGCAGGTGAACACGCCGATGGGGAAGCGGACGGTGAGCTTCCGCAGGTTGTTGTTGGTCGCGCCCTTGACCACCAGAAAGCCGTGCGATGGCTTGCGCCGTCGCTTCGGCACTTCGATGCGTCGCCGCCCGGACAGGTAGGCTCCGGTCAGGGAGTTGGCGTTCCCTTCCAGCTCCTCGGGCGCACCCGCGGCCACCACCCGGCCGCCCACCTGACCGGCGCCCGGGCCCATGTCCACCACGTAATCGGCCGCGCGGATGGTGTCCTCGTCGTGCTCCACGATGAGCACCGTGTTGCCGAGATCCCGCAGTCGTGCCAGCGTCTTGAGCAGCCGCTGGTTGTCTCGCTGGTGCAGGCCGATGGACGGCTCGTCGAGAATGTAGAGCACGCCAGTGAGGGCGGAGCCGATCTGCGTGGCCAGTCGAATGCGCTGGGATTCGCCGCCCGACAGCGTGGCCACGGAGCGGTCCACGGTCAGGTAACCGACCCCGACTTCGTCCAGGAAGCTGAGCCGGTCCGTGACCTCCCGGAGGACCCGCTCGCCGATCTCCTGCTCCTGCTTCTCGAGCTTCAGTCCACGGAAGAAGGCCAGGCAGTCCCCGATGTTCAGCCGGGTCACCTTGTGAATCGGCATGTCGTTCAGCAGGACGTGCCGGGACTCCTTCCGCAGCCGGGTGCCCTTGCAGTCGGGGCAGATCACCTCCCGCATGTAGCGGTGGAACTCCTCGAAGGCGTCGTCCACTCCGTCCTCGGAATGACCGCCGTCACGGCGGCGGCGCTCCATCTCGCGCAGCCGCCGCTCCAGGTTGGGAATCACTCCCTCGAAGGGGCGGGTCACCTTGTCGCTCCCGCGTCCGGTGGGGAAAACGAGCTTCTCCTCGCCGGAGCCGTGCAGCAGGACCTCCTTCGCTTCCTTGGTCAGCAGCCGGTAGGGCGTGTACAGGTCGAAACCGTACTGCTTGGCCACCACCTCCAGAATCTGCTGGAAGTACGCCGCAGAGCGACGCGCCCAGGGCTCGATGGCGCCTTCCCGCAGCGACAGGTCCGGCTCGTGCACGACGCGCTCGTCGTCAAACTGGAACAGCCGACCCAGGCCGTCGCACCGCGTGCAGGCGCCCTGCGGATTGTTGAACGAGAACATGCGCGGCGAGAGGTCCGGAATGCTGAAGCCGCACTCGACGCAGGCGAAGCTCTGAGAGAAGTGGAAGTCCTTGTCCCCTTCCAAGGGCGAGATCTTGACCTGGCCCCCGGCCAAGCGGAGGGCGATCTCCACCGAGTCGGTCAACCGCCGGCGCAGGCCTTCTTTCATCACGAGCCGGTCGACGTACACATCGATGTCGTGGCGCCGGCGCCGATCCAGCTTGACCTCGTCCCCGAGATCGCAAAGCTCACCGTCGATGGCCACTCGGGTGAAGCCCTCCCGTCGGAGCGCGTTCAGCTCGGTCTTGAACTGCCCCATCTGGCGACGGATCACCGGCGCGACCACGGAAAACCGCGTCCCGTTCTCAAACTTGAGCACCGCGTCGACAATCTGCTGCACAGACTGGGAGCTGATGGGCAGCTTGCACTCCGGACAATAGGGCTTGCCGAGACGGGCGTAGAGGAGTCGGATGTAGTCGTAGATCTCAGTGACCGTGCCCACGGTGGAGCGGGGATTCTTGGATGCGTTCCGCTGCTCGATGGCCACGGCCGGGCTGAGCCCGTCGATGGAGTCCACGTCGGGCTTGGCATTTCGCGGCAGAAACTGCCGGGCGTAGGCCGAGAGGCTCTCCACGTACCGCCGCTGCCCCTCCGCGTACACCGTATCAAAGGCCAGGCTGGACTTTCCAGACCCGGATATACCTGTAATCACGACGAGTTTGTCCCGGGGGAGGACAACGTCAATGTTCTTGAGGTTGTGGGTGCGAGCACCCTTGATAACGATGTTCTTGGCCGCCGACACCGATATCCACCTACTCCGCTCTACCCGCGCGCCTCGCTCCACCTACGCGCTCGGCGCCTCGTACTGCGTTGCTTCTGCATTTGCCCACTACCGAAGAGTACGGAAAATACCAACTTGACGCAGCTTGTCAACCGTAGTGATCGACCTGAGCAGGGCACAACGGACCACGTCAGGGACAACGGCGTGACGCCAGCTTGAGCGCGAGCTCGAGCGCTGCGACCATGCTCGTCGGATCGGCCCGACCGGTCCACGCGATGTCCTTGGCCGTTCCGTGGGCCGGAGACGTCCGCACGTAGGGCAAACCCAGGGTGACATTCACCGTGCGCTGGAAATCGAGCAGCTTTACCGGGATGAGCGCCTGGTCATGATAGGCTGCCACCACCACGTCGAACTCCTGGGCGAGGGCACGCCGGAAGACGCTATCCCCTGGGATCGGGCCGTGGATGCTCCCCTTGATCCCTCGCCCCTCCACCGAGGCCCGCGCGGCCCGGATCGCGGGAGCCATCACCCGCTCCTCTTCGTCGCCGAGGAGGCCCGCCTCTCCGGCATGGGGATTCAGCCCGGCGACCGCGATGCGCGGCCGGGAAATCCCGAAATCCCGACAGAGGGCGCTCGCCGTGAGCTTGAGCACGACAACGAGACGCTCGGCGGTCAGGTGGTCTGCCACCTCCCGGAGCGGAACGTGCACCGTGGCCAGCGCCACCCGGAGTCGGGGCCCGGCGAACAGCATCACGGCGTCCGTCCCGGCCCGGGAGGCGAGAAAGTCGGTGTGCCCCGGAAAGGCGAACCCCGCCCCGCAGATGGTGTCCTTGCTGATGGGCGCTGTCACCAGGGCGTCGACCTCGCCCTGCCCCACCGAGCGGGCGGCCTGCTCCAGGATGGCCACCTGTGCCCGGCCCGGCTGCTCAAAGGGATCGGCGCCCTCCGGTTCGCGGAGCTCCAGCGGCGGCCCTTCGCGCGTGCCGGGCGCCGGGATCCCCAGCAGGCGCGCAGCCCGGTCAAGCACTGCGCGATGTCCGTGAACCACCGGGACGACGCCGCTCCAGCCGCGGAGCGCGCGCAGCACCACCTCGGGCCCGATCCCGTCTGGATCGCCCAGCGTTACATGCAGCTTGGGGGGACGGGGCATGGTCGTGGCAGAATACTACAACGGCGGAAACAGGGAACGAATGGGAGAGCGAGCCGGCGGGCTACCAGAGACGAGTCGCGGGTCAGGGAGTCTCCTGGCGACGCATCCGGCGCTTGCGCCGTCGGGCGGCCTCGCGGGTCTTGCGCTTGCGCCGCTGGCTCGGCTTCTCGTAGTGCCGTCTGCGTTTCATCTCGCGAAGCACACCCTCGCCCGCCGTGAGTCGGCGCAGCTTGCGGATGGCGCGCTCAACGCCCCGCTCATCCACCTTGACCTCAAGCGGCCGACCAAGGACCGGTTCCGGATTGTGTTGCGACATCGATCTCCTTTCCTGCGTAGCTTGAATACACGGCTCCCAGGGATCCGGGGATCCCGCAGGAGCCGTTCTCTTACCGCTGACTGCCCCGCGTGTCAACAGAGGAAACCACTCCCTATCCCGGCGCGGTCCCTAACCCTGCTGGGAACAGCGCCCGATCCACGCCATTGCCCTTGCCTCAGCCGAGGATTATGGCATGATGCCCGCCCATCAACGGATCGAAAAGGTGAACCCATGACCTCTGCTCCCCGACCCGCCTATCACCGGACCGACCGCGAACCGGATCAGCTGCGGCCGATCACCCTGACCACCGGCGTGCTGATGCACCCCGAGGGATCCGCTGAGATCAGCTTCGGCCGGACCCGGGTGCTCTGCACCGCATCGGTGGAGACCAGCGTCCCGTCCTTCGCCGAGCAGGCCGGCACGGGCTGGGTCACGGCCGAGTACGCCATGCTGCCCCGGTCCACGAACACCCGGGGCCGCCGGATGCAGAACAGCCGCGCCAAGGAGATCTCCCGCCTCGTGGGGCGCTGCCTCCGGCAGGCCGTGGATCTCCAAGCCCTCCAAGGCTACGCGATCACCGTGGACTGCGACGTACTACAGGCCGACGGCGGCACCCGCACCGCGGCCATCACCGGCGGATATGTGGCCCTCGCCCTGGCGATCGCCGGGCTGGTGCGGGAGCAGAAAGTGAAACCAGAGGCCCTGCGCGAGCCCGTGGCCGCGGTCAGCGTCGGGCTCCTGGGGGACGCAGCCCTGCTCGATCTCAGATACGAAGAGGACAGCCGCGCCGACGTGGATCTGAACGTCGCCATGACCGGCTCGGGCCGGCTTGTGGAGCTCCAGGGAACGGCTGAGGGCGCGGCGTTCAGCCGGGAACAGCTGGACCGCATGCTGGACCTGGCCTTGGCAGGCATCCGGACGCTCGTGGACAAGCAGCGACAGGCGCTGGATGATTCCTCCCCGGCGTGATCCGCGGGACAGGCATGACAGCGAAGGGTTCTGAGATGGCTTCTACCCTGGTCTTCGCCACCCGCAATCGCGGCAAGCTGTCCGAGCTCAGGGCGCTGGTGAAGCCCCTGGGGCTCGAGGTGGTTTCCGCCGCAGACCTCGGGGCGCCGGACGTGGAGGAAGACGGCCTCACCTTCGAAGCCAACGCCGCGAAGAAGGCGCTCGAGGTCAGTGCGGCCGTGGGTCAGCCGTCCCTGGCAGACGACAGCGGGCTGGTGGTGGAGGCCCTGCGGGGCGCGCCAGGGGTTCGTTCGGCCCGGTTTGCCGGGCCGGACGCCGATGACCGGGCCAACAACGAACGCCTGCTGGAGCTGCTCCGAGACGTCCCGACAGAGCGCCGGCAGGCGCATTTCGTGTGCGTGATGGCCTTCGCCGACCCCCATGGGACCCTGGGCGAGCACGTGGAGCTCACCCGGGGCCGGTGTAACGGCCTCATTGCCGAGGCTCCGCAGGGCGCCGGTGGATTCGGGTACGACCCGCTTTTTTGGGTCCCAGAGCGCGGCCAGACGTTTGCCGAGCTGCCGGCCGATGTGAAAAACACCATCAGCCACCGCGCGATGGCGATGCGGCTCATGCAGTCCTTCCTGAAGCGATACTTTCACTGAGCGCAGGCTTTGTTGGGAGCCCAGCGCGGGGACGCGATGTCGCCAACCCCGTAGGGTTTCGTCTTTTTCTCTTGATCGCAGCCCACTGGTTGTCATATAGACTGGCGTCTCGGCGAGCGGGGCGTAGCGCAGTCTGGTTAGCGCGCCTGCTTTGGGAGCAGGATGTCGGAGGTTCGAATCCTCTCGCCCCGACTGGTGCTCCAGGACGCGACCGGCACCGCGAGCGCCCGTAGCTCAGTTGGATAGAGCAACGGCCTTCTAAGCCGTGGGACGCAGGTTCGAGTCCTGCCGGGCGTAACGGAGAAGGCCTGATGTGGTGGGCGTAGCTCAGGTGGTAGAGCACCGGGTTGTGGCCCCGGTTGTCGGGGGTTCAAGTCCCCTCGCTCACCCCACACGGCGTCTGGGTTCCCGGAACCCAGGCGCCTTTTTTTTGCGAATTTCCGGCGGCACCAGCACCAAGGGAGAGATCTTGTCCGGCGTTTCTTGCCTGACCGGCATCGGGGCTACGGGCAGGTCACCGTGAGGTTGAAGGGGCCGGCGGCGTTCGAGTAGCCGTCTACGATGATGAAGTAGGAGCTTCCCGCCGCGGCGGTGAACTGGATCTGCTCGGTGCCGCCCGACTGCTGGCTGTACTCCAGGCAGCTGTTCTGATAGTCGCAGTCGCCGCCCGACGCCCCCACGAGCAACAGCTCGAGGTCTGCCCCGCCGGTGCCGACCAGATCGATGGTCACCGCGCCGCCGCTCGTGTGGCTGAAGACGAAGTACGCCTCCGGGCCGGAATCGTTATAGGCGCCGCAGCCGTACGCGGTGATGTTCGGCAGGCCCGAGGACGTGTCGCCGCCCAACGTGTCCCCACAGCTGATGGTCGTCTGGGGGGTGCAGGTGGGGCAGCTCGCGTGCCCTGCGCAGTCGGCGTCGGCGCAGTCCACGTCCCCGTCCGAGTCGTCGTCGATGCCGTTGTCGCAGATCTCCGCCAGCCCGCCGCAGGCGGGATCCGCGGCGCAGTCCGAGTCGTCGCAGTCCACATCGCAGTCCAGGTCATCGTCTTGGCCGTCGGTGCAGTTGGTCTCCACGGTGGGCGCGAGCAGGCAGGCAAAGTCGAACAGACACGCGAAGATGTCGTTGCAGTCGCACAGGAAGTTCCCGTCGTCGTCCACGCCGTTGTCGCAGATCTCTCCGGTGGTGGTGCACGAGGGGCTCCCGTTGCAGTCCAGGTCGTCACAATCGATCTGGCCGTCCTGGTCGTCGTCCACGCCGTTCGAGCAGTTCTCCGGGCTCCCGCCGCACGCCGGGCTGGAGAAGCAGTCGCCGTCGTTGCAGTCCACGAAGCCGTCGGAATCGTCATCCACGCCGTTGTCACACACCTCGGCGGTCTGCGTGCAGCCCGCCGTGTTTCGCGTGCAGTTCGCGTTGCAGCTGAGCTGGCCGCCGGCGTAGCCGAGGGAGACACACGTGACGCCGTGCAGATCCGCGCCGTCACACTCCTCGGTGCCCTCCTGCAGGGAGTTGCCGCACACCGAGCCCGTGGTGCAGCCCGAGGTGTCGAAGGTGCACGAAGCCGCGACACAGCTCAGCGAGCCGCCCGCGAACCCCACCTCGGGGCTCGCGCAGTTCTTGCCGTCCAGATTGAACCCGTCGCACTGCTCCACGCCCTCCACCACGCCATTGCCGCACACCGCGCCCTGCTGGCAGTTGGTCGTGTCGAACTCGCAGCTCGCGCCGCACGCCAGGAGCCCGGGACCCAGGTTGAGCGACTCGCAGCTCTGGCCGCCGAGGTCTGCGCCGTCGCAGAACTCCGCTCCCTCCCGGAAGCCGTTGCCGCAGTTGGACGAGGCGGAGCAGGCCGTGGTGTCGAAGGTGCAGCTCTGCGTGCACTTGAGCGGGCCCAGCCCCAGCCCGAGGGACTGGCAGTCCATTCCGTACAGATCGAGACCGTCGCACGCCTCGTCCCCGTCTCGGAAGCCGTTGCCACAGTTCGTCCCGCTCGACTTGGCGCAGGACAGGAGCCCCACGCCCGCCACTGAAAGAAAGACGACCGCGAGGGTCGCGCTGCCGAACCGCTTCATTGCCCGCTGCATGTCTGACTCCCTGAAGTACGCAGGTTCCGTGGCATAACGTAGAAAAGAAACAGGCTCGCCGTCAAGCACCGGCGCGAAAAATGTATCGAGAATGGGTGGTTCGAGCTTCCCACGCGACCGCCGGCAGGCAATCGAGTGGGGAAGGGGAGCCGGGGGGACCCCAGCCTACTGGCAGGCGCCGACGTCGGCGTTGTTCGCGCCCGGGGCGACCTGACCGATGCCCTGGCAGGTGCCCGTGGTGCAGTCGCCATCACCGTGGCACAGCTCGGTGCAGACGCCTGGGTTGCCCATGCAGCCTACGCCGATGCCACAGTCGTTGGTATACGTGCAGGAACCGCCGAGGGCAACCGTGCCTGCAGTTGTGCAGACCGTCGCGCCGCTCTGGTCAGCGATGTAACAGCCCTGGCCCGTGGTACAACCCGTGGCGTCCACCAGGTCACAGTCGTCGGGCGGCGAGCAGAGGCCCACGTTGCCCTGGGCGGTCGCGAAGGAGTACAGGCAGAGGCCGCCACTGGGGCAGGTGGACCCGCCGTTGAGGTCGCAATAGGGCATACACGTGTACAGCTGCGTCGCCGGGTCGCCGGCGCAGAGCGCGCCCGCCAAGCAGTCGCCGATGGTCGTGCTGCACTCGGCGTAGGGAGCCACGGTGCCCGCGGTCATGCAGCCGATGGTGCCGTTGGCGTCGATGACCGTGCAGGCCTCGCCCGCGTTGCAGCCGGTCTGATTCACCAGGGCGGCGATGGAGTCGCAGGCCCCGCTGGAGCAGTCGGCCGGACAGTTCAGGGCGGTCTCGCCCGCGTCACAGGTCCCGTTGTTGTTGCAGACGGTCCCGCAGTCGGCGGGGCAGCTCGACGCGGTCTCGTCCGAGTCGCAGTTTCCGTCGCCGCAGTAGTGATTCGCCTGGCAGTCCTGGGGACAGGTCTGCGTCTCTCCGGCATCACAGACGTTGTTGCCACAGGTCGCGGTGCAGAGCGGTGAGCTCGTGCAGCTCGGGTCGGCGCAGTCGATCAGCCCGTCGCCGTCGTCGTCGATGTAGTTGTTGCAGATCTCTCCGGTGCAGGCCGAGCTGCCGTAACAGTCCGGGTCGGCGCAGTCCGTGAGCCCGTCCAAGTCGTTGTCCGTGTTGTCGCTGCAATTCGTCTCGCCGCTGTCGCCACTACAGGCCGACGAAAACACCACTGCGAACATCGCCGCCAGGGCTACCAAAAGCCGTACGTTCCTCATTCCTCGGTACCTCCTATTTGCCCCGCAGGGCGCTATGCACCGGACGCTCAAGGCAGCGCCCACCTGAATCTGGAGACTCTTTCCATTCACTCTTTCCCATACCGCGGCGGCCGCGCGCGTGTCAAGCGTCAACCCAAGCCCCAGGCTTGACAGGGCGGCCGGGGGGGCCTACCTGATGGGTATGGCCAGGGAGCGGATCCCCTGCCCTGCGACCCATGGCAAACCTCGGATACATCCAGATCACCCGTGAATGCAATCAGCTTTGCCGGTTCTGCTCCAATCCTCCGAGCGGCGAATCCGCCACGGCGGAGCGGATCCGTTCCCAGGTGGACGACCTGCTCGCCCGAGGCTGTGACGGGCTGATCCTCACCGGGGGCGAGCCGACGCTCTTCGAGGAGCTGCCCGAGCTGATTTCCTATGCCACCCGGCGCGGCGCACCCTGCCGCATCATCACCAATGGGCAGCGTCTCGCCGAGGGGGACCTGGTGGATCGCCTGGTGGACGCCGGGCTGCGTCACCTACACGTCTCGCTGTACTCCCACCGCTCCGACGTGCAGGACATGCTGACCCGAAACCCCGGCAGCTGGGACCGGATCCAGCGCACACTCACCCGGCTCGGGGCCCACCCGGCGGGACTGACCGTCGACCTGAACGTCGTGATCAACCACTACAACGCTGATCACCTGCACCGGGTGGCCCGTTTCGTGATCCGGCAGCTGCCCTTTGTGCGCCACCTGGTGTTCAACAACCTGGACCCTTCCATGAATCGAACCGCAGAGTTTCCGGACACCATCCCAACGCTGTGGGAGCTCGAGGTGTCGCTCCTGCGGGCCCTGCGCGCCCTGGAGGCAGCCGGGGTGACCTTTCGGGTGGAGCGGATCCCGCTGTGCTACATGGTGGAGTACGCGCACGTCTCCACCGAAACCCGCAAGATCGTCAAGGACGAGCCCCGGCTGATCCACTTCCTGGACGAAAAGCGCCTGGTGTGTCAGCACGAGCGCGCCGCCTGGGAGCGGGGCAAGGCGCCCCAGTGCGGCGGCTGTCGCCTGGACGCCATCTGCGCCGGCCTGGACAGCATGGACGTGCACTACTCATCGAAGGAGCTCTACCCGGTCTTCGTGGATCCGGCGGTGATCCTCCGGAAGATCAGCTAAGAACTCATTTCGTGCCGGCGTCTCCGGTCCCCTGGGTCGGTGGGGTGCTGCCCTGGTCCCGAAGGGCCTCGAGCACAGTGATCGCCGCCTTCACCTCGGCTTCGATGCACTGGTTGCTGACCCCGTGCCGCGCGTACTTGGCGCGCCATACCTTGGTCGTGGAGATCGTCTTGAGCAGGGGCAAGAAGCGCGCATCGCGACGCGCGATCAGGTCCTTGAGGTACTGAATCCGCTTGGCGCAGCTCCGCTCGTGCCGAAACAGCAGCTCGTAGGCGTGCACAAAGTCCACCGACGCGGCCACGTTGTGCTTGAGAAGGAAGGTGATTGCCTGCCAGACGAGCGGGCGCTCCCACCACTTGTTGACGAACTGCGTCAGCATCTCGCCGGCGCCGGCGTCCAGGTACCGTTCCACGAACTCCATGGCCCGCTTGCGCAGTCCCCAGCCGAAGGAGCGCCCCTTGGTCCACGTCAGGTAGGTGTGGATCGAGCTGAGCAGCAGCTCGTTGCGCTTCATCGTCTTGTCCAGCCGCACCGCTTCCTTGAAGCTCCGGAGACACTCGTCCGGCTTCTTGTCCAGGAAATTGGCATGTCCGGTCAGCAGGTGGACGCGGGCGTCGGTGGGATACTGATCCGCCAGCCCTTCGAGCAGGGATTTCGCCTCTTTGACGTTGTTCTTGGCCAGCTGCTGCTGGACCGCCAGGATCTGATCGTTGGGGATGCGCACGCCTTTGGCGACCACCGTGCGGGTCGAGCCACCGGAGTCGGGGCTCACCTTGCCGGAGTACAGGATGACCAGCACCGTGGCGATGCTGGCGATCAGCGCGCCCGCCAGTCCTCCAAAGAGCAGGTTTCGACTCCGGTGACGCCGCCGCACCGGGAGGGCCGGAATGCTGGTGCCGGTCAGCGTGACCGTGTTCGTCGGCCACAGCGGCAACGGGCCGGTGTGGACGCCCTCGAGCCCCGAGATCTGCTGGATCAACGCCGCCGCGGACTGGATGCGCATGTCCGGCTGCTTCTCGAGCATGATCATCAAGAGCTCGTCGAGCTCGGCGGGAAGCTTCAGCTCCGGTGCCCGCTTCCGCATGGGCTCCGGCTTCTCGTTCAAGTGCTTGCCGATGAGCTCCAGCTTGGTGGAGGCCCGAAACGGCCGGGTGCCCGTCAGGAGCTCGTAGCTGATGACCCCCAGGGTGTACAGATCGGACCGCGCGTCCGCCGCCTGCCCGGCGGCCTGCTCCGGGGACAGGTACTCCGGAGTGCCGAAGACCATGCCGGCCTCGGTGAGCGCGTCGGCGGCGCCGTCCCCCTGGGTGATCTTGGCGATGCCGAAGTCGAGCACCTTGACGACGTCGTCGTACTCGCCCTTCCGCAGCAGCATGACGTTGTCCGGCTTGAGGTCCCGGTGCACCACGCCCTGCCCATGGGCGTGATCCAGCGCCAACGCCAGCTGCAGGATGATCCGGGTGCACCGTTCCAGGGAGAGCGGCGCCTCGTCTCGGATCACCTCGGTCAGGGAGCGACCGTCCAGGAGCTCCATGGCGATGAAGAGCAGGCCGTCCTCGGTTTCCCCGAAGTCGTTGATGTGGATGATCCCGGGGTGGTCCAGTCGGCTGGAAGACTGGGCCTCGCGGTGGAACCGCTTCTGGATGCCCTCGAAGCTGCCGTACTCGGGCAGCAGCACCTTCACCGCCATCTCCTTGCGCATGAGTCGATGCTCGGCCCGATACACCACACCCATGCCCCCCACGCCGAGCTTCTCCTTGATCAGGTAGCGCTGCTCGAGCACCTGCCCGGTGAGCGGCCCCCGGCGATCAATGGGCACGTCGTTGATGTCGAACTCGATCGACGGGCTGGGAGCGCGACCCGCGGGGTCGGAGGCCGTGTCGCTGCTGGCGTCGTCCATGGTCGTCGACTGCGCGCGAGCCTTGCCGGCGGCCTCCTGGGCTTCGGCATGGGCCGCCTCCTGCAGCGTGTCCTTGCCCCATGGCACGGGACGGCCCTTTTTTCCGGGCGCGTCCGCACTGGGGGACGGCTGTTTCTTGGAATCGCGATCGTCGCTCATCTTATGTTCGTCAGAGCCCGGAGTGTTGCACCACTGTCGAGATCATGTGCGGCTCTACCGGGGATGCCCTTCCTGGTCGGCGGCGGCGTCCGCCTCCGGACCGACCACGGCGACGACTTCTCGGCCGGGCGCCAGGACGCTTCTGGACACCCGCTGCAGTTCACGCGCCGTCACCGCCTGAATCGCCTCAGGGTACTGCAGGTACTCCGCATATCCTAAGCCATACAGGTCATTGAATGCCAGACTGGAAGCGACCGTGGCGCGCTGCTGCAGCGAGATGTCGTGATTCCCGATCAAATAGCGCTTCGCACGCCTCAGCTCCACCGCCGACACCGGGGTTGTGCGGCACCGCCTCAGCTCCTCGCGGATGGAGCCGCACAGCTGCTCGACCTTGTCCGGGGACGTCGCGCCGTACACGGCGAAATAGCCGGGATCCAAGCCCTCCAGCGAAAACGCCGAGATGCGATACACCAGCCCCTGACGGTCCCGGATGTTGAGGAACAGCCGGCCGCCCTGGCCCGAGAGAATCGCGGCCAGCACCTCGAGGGCATAGCGGCTCTTCTGCCTGATGCTGACGCCCGGAAATCCCAAGAGGACATGCGCCTGCTGGCGGTTCAAGTGCCGGACCACCTGCACGGGCGTCCGCCGCGCTTGCTCCGCGGGCACCTGCACCGGGCGACCGGTCCGCCCCGGCCGCTCAAACAGCCGCGACAACGTGTCGATGGCCTGCACCTCCTCCACGTCCCCCACGACGGAGACGGTCAGGCCGCCCACCCCATAGTGCCGCCGCCAATATCGCAGCAACCGCTCCCGGGTGAGCGCGCCCATCGAGGACTCCTCGCCGAGCAGGCTCAGCCGGTAGGGGTGCCGCCGGAACAGGGCCCGCTGAAAGAGTCGGAACACGACGCCCGTGAGGTTGTCGTCTCGACCCTCGATCTCCTGCAGCGCCAGCGCGCGCTCCCGCGCAACCTCCGCCTCGGGGAACGCGGGGTGCAGCAGGCAATCGGCCAGGACGTCGCAGCTCGTCTGCCAGTGCCGCGAGGTGGTTTCCAGACGCAGTCCCAGGCTGTTGCGCCCCGTGAATCCACCGATGGAGCCGGCCAGGGACTCGATGGTCCCGACGATCTCCTCACCGGTGCGCTCCTGGGTCCCGCGGGTGAGCAGGCTGGCGATCAGGTGGTTGATGCCGTTGTTCCGCGGGTTCTCGCACCGGAGCCCGCCGCGCCAGACGCCTCGCATCGCCACCAGCGGCACGCTGGCGTCACGCTTGACCAGCAGGGTCAGCCCGTTCGGGAGCTCGGTCCGCACGACCCCCCCGGGCCCCGCTTTGGTCCGGGCCGCGACGCGACGCCGCAGCGCCTGGTGCGTCTCCTGCAGCGCGGGGCGCAAGGCGCGCTTCAGCGCACCGGGGGCGAGCTCGACCGCGGTGGAGCGCGGCACCACCAGGGAGAGTGAGAGATTCCGGGGCGTGAGATACCGGGCCATGACCTGGCGCAGCTGCGTCGGGGTCACCCGCTCCAGCAGGCGAAGATACTGCTCCTCGTACCCGGGATCATCGACCGCATAGGCGTAGTAGCCGATCTTTCGCGCCTGCCCCTGCACCGTTTCCCGCTGGTGCAGTGTGTTTGACTCCAGGAGCACGTAGGCCTTGCGAAGCTCCTCTTCTGCCACGCCTTCGAAACCGAGGCGATAGGTTTCGGTCAGAATCGCCGCGGTCGCCTCGAGGATCCGATCGGGAATCACGGACGCCCCCACCGTCATGACGCCCTCGTCATGGGGCGTGTACGAGTAGGCGGACACGTCGGTCACCAGCTGCTGCTGCCGGAGCACCCGGTGGTGGAGACGAGAGCTGTCGCCCTGTCCGAGCAGCGTGGCCGCGAGATCGATGGCCGGGGTGTCCGCGTGGCGAATCCCCGGGACGTGAAATCCGGCGAGTAGATAGGCATCCCGGACGTCAGCCGCTTTCACGACGACCCGCGGCGCACGCTGGGCCGGCTCGGAGAAAGTGCGGAGCGGGGGGACCGGCCGAGGCCGGATCCGAAAGGCGCGCCGCACTTTTTGCAGCGCCTCGGTGGGCTCGAAGTCGCCCACGATGATGAATGTTGTGTTCCCGGGCGTGTACCAGCGCCGGTGGAACGCCACGAGGTCCTGGCGGGTGATGCCCTGCACCGTCTCCCGACGGCCGATCACGGGACGCCCATAGGGATGGTGCCGAAATACCTGACCGAAGAGCTGATGGAAGTTGACCCGGTGGGGACTGTCTTCCCCTTGCTGCATCTCCTCCAGGACCACCAGGCGCTCCCGCTCCAGCTCCACCGGGTCGAAGCTGGGCCGAAGCACTGCGTCGGAGAGCACGTCCAAACCCGTGTCGAAAAACCGACTCGCGATCACCACATGGTAACCGGTGTTGTTGAACTCCGTCCAAGCGTTGATGTCTCCTCCCGCCGCCTCGATCTCCATGGCCAGCTCCCCCACGCCGCGGCGCCGGGTTCCCTTGAACAGCATGTGCTCGAGCAGGTGCGAGATTCCCGCCTCCCGGGACCGTTCCTGGGCACTTCCCACGCGAATCCAGGCCTGGAGCGCCACCACCGGGATGGCTGGAGAAGGCTCCAGAAAAACGGTCAGGCCGTTGGGTAAAACATGTGCCTGCACGAGACGCCTCCCAGGGTGTGAGAAAGACCGTCGAGGGCCGCCCATACCTGAAAACAGCATAAGAGCGCCGGTCGGCCGGAGGTTCGATTCTCAGTCGCCGTGACCATGCCATACCGCAACCGTCGGGGTCAACACGGCCCTGCGTCGAAAATCCAGGCTCAGGGCAATCGGGTGTCCGCGTCCGAGGCTGCGTCGCTGCCCTCGCCGAAGGGACGAGAATCTATTGAGTTACACTGCCCGCCATGCTACTCTGCCGGCTGCCAAAATGTGCTCTTAGCTCAAGGGCTTGTAAAGGCGTCGGCCGCCACGGCACGCCACCACTGCCTGCGGTTTGAGCATGAGGGACGCGCCTTCGGGAACCGACCGGCCGCCTGGCCAACCCGGGGACCTTGGCGTAGGAATGACGGCAGCGGGCCGTTGAGCAGCAGACGACGCACTGAGAGCTTACTGGGAGAGGTACCGTGGCCAAGACTGAAGCGGAACTGAGAGAGGTCTTCCAGAACGACCCCGCACAGGTGGACGCTTTCATCGCCCTGAGACGCATCTATCAGCACCAGAAGCGTTTCAACGATCTGGCGGAGCTGTACGAGAAGCGAGCCGCCGCCATGACGGAGGGGATCAAGGCGGCTGAGCTCTACAGCCGAGCGGCCGACATCCGTTTCGAGAAGATCAACGACGAAGACGGCGGCACCCGCTGCCTGTTGAAGGCGGTCAAGGCGGACAGCACCCAGCGTCGGCCCGTGGAAAAGCTCCGGCAGCTCCTCCGGGACAGCAGCCGGTGGGAAGAGTACCTCCAGCTCCTGGCGACCCTCGCAGACGCACGCGCCGGCGATCCCACCCAGGCCCGGACCGTGGCGCGCCTGCACTTGGAGATGGGGACCCTGTTCGAGGAGCACTTCTCCCGCACCGACAAGGCCATGTACCACTATCAGCAGGCGTGCCGGTTGGACGCGACCCTCGTTCCGGCGCTCCAGGCTGCCCGGCGAATCTACCGCCAGACAGGGGACTGGCCAATGTTCTGCCGGTTGATGGAAGCGGAGCTCGCCGTGACCACCGGGGCCAAGGCCCGGTTCGAGCTGCTGCTCAGCCTGGCCCAGATCCAGACCGGCAGGCTGCACGATCTCACCGGCGCGGCACAGAGTCTCCAGGACGCGCTCGCCGCACGCCCAGGCGACGTACGAGCGCTGGCGGCCCTGGCCAATATCTATGCCAACCCGGATTGGGTGCAGGAGGGCGGCCGCGACCAGGCAGCCAAGATCTTCGTTCAGATCGCGCAGATCCACCGCACTGCCAAGGAGATCGATGAGTGCGAGAGCAGTCTACAGCGCGCGCTGCGGGCGGATCCGGTCAACCGTGAGGCGTTCCGACTCCTAGAGGATCTGCACAAACGCACGCGCAAATACCAGGAGCTGGAGCAGCTCTATGCCGGACGGCTGGAGCTGGTGACCGGCGCCGAGGTCATCGATCTCTTGATGAAGCGCGCCGGGCTCCTGGAAGAGCATCTCGGGAATCGGCCGGACGCGATCCGGTGCTACGAATCGATCCTGCCCCACGAGCCCCCCGGCGGGGCGGCCGCCGCGATGCTCGCCGAGCTTTATCAAGGGGAGGGGGAGTGGAAGAAGCTGGCAGCGCTCAAGGAGGCCGAGCTCGAGGTGGTGGACGACGTCCCCAATCGGATCGGGCGGATGATGGAGCTCGCCCTGATCTATCGCGACGAGCTCAGCGATGAAGACAAGGCCGGCATCCTGCTGCACAACGTGCTGCAGATGGATCCGAACCATCCCGAAGCCCTCGACTACTACCGGGATCACTTCCGGAACAAGGGGGACTTCCGCGGCTTGGCGGACCTGATCGCGTTCTCCATCGAGGGGGCCATCGAATCCCGCGTGCGGCGCTCTCTCATCGTCGCGCAGCTCAAGGAGCTGGCCGAGATCGCGGAGCAGCGACTCGGAGACCTGCCTCGGGCCATGGACGCCTGGCGGCGGATCCAGGAGGTGGACCCGACCCAGCTCGAGGCCCGGGACGCCATGCGGCGGCTGGCCAAAAAAGAGCGCATGTGGGCGTCGCTTCTGGCGGCGCTGGAGCGAGATCTGCAGATGGCCGCCACGCACGAGCAGCAGATCGATGCGCTGCTCCGCATGGGCCAGGCGTATCACGACAAAGGGATCGATCCCCTGCGCGGCATCGAAATCCTGGAGGAGGTGCTCCGCAGCTGGCCCGGAGAACCGACGGCCCTGGCGCTCCTTCGTGACCTGTACGACCGCGAAGGCAACCTGGAGGGGCTTTCCTCGGTCTACAGACGTCAGCTGGACATCGTGCACGACCCGGGAGAACGACTGGAAATCCTGCGGGATCTGGCGGAGCTCTACCACGTCCGGCTGAAGCAGCTCCGCGAAACCGGCTGGGCCTGCACCCAGATCCTCGAGATGGTCCCCGGAGACGAAGATGCGCTGCGGAGGCTCACGGATGTGCTCGAGGAGATGCAGGATTGGCCCAAGCTGATCAAGACCCTGAAGTACCACGCCCAGACGGCCGACGGGCTGGAGGAGCGCACCCGAAGCTACCGCCGAATCGCGGACATCGCCGAGCAGAAGCTGCAGGACGCCGCGCTGGCGGCCGAGGCCTGGGAGGGCATCCGCGGCCTGTACCCCGACCACCAGGATGCGCTCAGACAGCTCCTGTCGCTCTACGAGCGGCTCGGGCAGTGGGAGCGGCTCGCCGACCTGTTGGAGGACATGTCTCAGACCCTCGCGGCCGGTGACGAAGGAGCGCACCAGTCGAACCTGCGGCGGCTGGCTCGCGTGGCCGACACCCGGCTGGGGGACTCCAACCGTGCGCTGGAGGCGTGGCGCGCCGTGTCCGAGATGCTCCCCACGGACCAGGAGGCCCTGGCCGCCCTCGCGCGCTTGTACTACCAGCACGAGGACTGGGAGAACCTGGCCGACGTAATGGAGCGGCAAATCCCGCTGACCGACGACGACCAGAAGGCCGTGAATCTCTGCTTCCGGCTCGCCGAGATCATGCACGGCAAGCTCGACAACCCCAAGGAAGCCATCGACATCCTCGAAGGCGTGCTGGACAAGTACGACCCGGGCAACGTGGACGCCCTGGAGCGACTGCGCCAGCTCTACGCCGCCATCGGGGAAACCGCCAAATCGGTCCGGATCGCCGAGCGGCAGCTCCTCCTGGTGGACGGGGAGGAGAAGATCCGACTCACCCTGGATATCGCCGCCGCCTGGCGGGACGACGTGGGCGACGACGAGCAGGCCATCAAGGCCTACGAGCTCGTGCTGGAGTCCGAGCCGTCCAACGCCGATGCGCTCTCCGCCTTGGTGGTGCTGTACACCCGCACGGCCCGGTGGCAGGAGCTCATCGCGACCAACCAGCTGCTGTTCGACTTCGCCGACAATGACCGGGAGCGGCTCCGGCTGCTCTATCAGATCGCCGAGGTGTACGAGGAGCGGCTCGACGAGCCGGTGCTGGCCTTCAACTGGTATCGCAAGGCCTATCAGCTCTACCCCCAGGATCGCGGCACCCTCACCAGCCTCTCCCGCGCCGCGGCCGAGCACGGGCTGTGGGAAGAGCTGATCGAGGTCTACGAGGAGGTGCGGGCCCAGGCGCAGACGCCCGCGGACCACCTGGAGGCGGCGGGCCGCATCGCCGAGATCTGCGAGCAGAAGCTGAGCGACCCCACGCGTGCCTTCGATGTGCTCCGCGGCGCGCTCGTCGTGGATCTCACCGGAGTGGAGCTGCTCCCCGAGCTGGAGCGTCTGTGCGCGCAAACCGCGCTCTGGGACGGCATCGTGGAAGTCTACGAAAGGGTCTTGAAGCACCAGCGGGAGCCGGAGGCGAGCCTGTCCATCCTGCACCGCTGCGCCCGGGCCCTTGAGGACCATCTCGGAGATCCAGCCGGCGCCCTGCTACGACTGCGGCGCGCGTTCCAAATCGATTCCACCGACGAGACCACCCAGCCCTGGCTGCTTCGCGTGGCCGAAGAGCAGGCCTCGTGGCAGGACGTCCTCGACGTCTACGCCGCCCAGTACACCGCCGCGGCCACCCTCGAGGAGAAGCTGGACATCATCCGCCTCGCCGCCCCGGTCACCGAAGATCGCGTGGGGGACAAGGTCAAGGCCTTCCGCGCCTGGCTCCACGCCTTCCTGATGGCGCACGAGGACCCGGAGATCGTGGAGGAGGTCTGGCGACTCGCCCGGGAGATCGGGGACTACTCCGACGCGGTGCGCGCCGAGGATCTGCGGGCGAGGCAGCAGGCCCAACGCGCCAAACAGCTGGCCGCGGAGCCGAACGCTCAGCGAGGGGACCGACCCCTGCGGCTCGGCCGGTTGGGCGGACACGTGGAGTTCTCGGATCAGGTGCCGCGGTTCTCTCCCGGAGAGCTGCGCCCCGAGATCACGCAAGAGCTGGACATCAACGAGCTGGAGTTCGTGGATGACGCTCCACCGCCTCCCCAGCGGCAGGATCCCACCATGGAGCTCAGGCTCTCCGACCTGGTGGACATCCAGTCCGTGCGCACCGGACGCCACCAGCGGCTCGACGCCACGATGGAGCTGCAGCTCGTCGACCTCATGGACATCTCACAGGACCGCCCCCTGACCAACCCGCAGGCGCGACAGCCCGAGGAGCCTCGGGAGCCCCAGGCCGCGCCGAGCAGCGACTTCGACCTTCCCCCCGCCAAGTCCGCCTGGGAGGAGTTCTCCCGCGCCTGGGCCATGCTCCCGGCGCCCGATGTCGTCACGAAGATCCGGCACTGTCACGAGATCGCGCGACTCTGGCGCGAGGGCCCCGCGGATCTGGATCGCGCCTACTGGGCGCTGCGCAAGGCGCTCGAGCTGGAGCCGCTCCACCCCGAAACCCAGCAGGTCATCGAAGAGGTGGCCCAGGAGGCCGAGGCGCTGGAGCCGCTCGCCGAAACCTACCTGGAGATCCTGGGAACCTCTCACGGCGTGGATTTGATCGTCGCGCTGAACATGGACGCGGCCCGACTCTTCCGCAAGGCCGGCAAGGATGACCGCGCGGAAACCCGGTACAAGGAGATCCTCTCCATCCAACCGGACCACCATTTTTCCTTTGAGCAGCTGCAGGAGATGTTCCGCGCCCAGGAGCGCTGGTCCGAGCTCGCCGAGCTGGACGAGCGACAGATGGACGACATGCTCGACCAGCTGCCCGCCGGCCCGGAGCGGCAGGCCAAGCTGCGCGAGCTGGCGGAGCTGTACGAGGAGAAGCTCGATCAACCCTACGAGGCACTCTCCGTGCTGCAACGGCTGCACATGGAGCTGCCTGACGATCTCGACGCCTGGCGTGCCGTGGCGCGCCTGGCGGAGCGCACCGAGAGCTGGGCCAAGGCCGTGGAGGCCATGGCCAAGGTGGAAGAGATCACCGGCGACGACGCGGAAGCCCATCAGGTGCGGCGTCGCGTCGCGTCGATCTATCGTCACGATCTGGAGCTCCCGGATCGCGCCATCGACTGCTATCGCCGCCTGGCGGAAGAGGACCCGTCGGACGATGCGGCCCTCCTGGCGCTGCAGGAGCTGCTCGAAGAGCACGAGAGCTGGGAAGGCCTCGAGGACGTGCTGGCCCGCCGGGCCGAGCTGGTGAGCGGACAGGAGTGGATCGACCTCATCCGTCACCGGGCCCGCGTCCTCGGCGAGCATCTCAAGTCACCCGCCGAGGCGGCGGCGTGTCTCCGTCAGCTCTATGCGGAGCACTCGGACGACGAAGAGCTCGCGTCCGAGCTCATCCGGCTGCTCCGCAGCGCCGAGGAGTACGACGAGGCGGCGACGATCCTCCGCGAGCGCATCGAAAACAGTGAGGCCGCGGGGGCGCCGCGGGGGGAAACCGCGGCGCTGCTGGTCAAACTGGCGGTCATCCTGGCCCAGGATCTCGGCGACGCCGAGGCTGCCCGCACCGCGCTGGAGCGCGCCCTCGAAACCGTGCCCGACTACCCCTCGGCCCTGGCCGAGCTGGCGCGCCTGCACAAACACGACGAGGACTGGGAAGGCTTCGCCGAGGCGCGCATGCGGGAGGTGAACGCAGCCCCGGACAAGGAAACCAAGCTCTTGGCGCTGCTCGAAGCGGCCGAGGTGTTCCGCGACAAGCTGAACGATCGCGCCGAGGCGAAGTCGTGTCTCGACCGAGCGCTCAAGCTCGACGCCGAAAACTACGACGCCCTCGGTGGCCTGGCCGAGCTGGCCGCCAGCGCCGGAGACTGGAAGCAGGCGCTCGAGCTGCACCGGCAGCAGCTCCAGCTGGTGGAGGCGCCGGAGAAGCGCGCCGCCCTGCTGACCACCATGGGCACGCTGATCCTCACCGGCGGACAGGACGAAGATCAGGCCACGGCGCTGTTCCAACAGGCGCTCCAGGAGAAGAGCGACGACGTGCCGGCCGTGATTGCCCTCGCCGACATCTCCTATCGGAACGAACGCTGGGGGGAAGCTGAGGAGCTGCTCGAGACGGCACTCCGGCGGTTGGACGGACAGCCGGCCATGGCCGCAAGGCTCGGCCACCGGCTGGGCAGCATCCACCTGCGGCTCGACAAGCTGGAAGAAGGCAAGCGGATCCTCCAGGAGATCGACCGCAAGAACCCGAACCAGTTTCTGCTCAAGCTGGCCCTCGGCATGAACCGCTTCAACGCCCGGCGGTGGCGCGAAGCCGCGCGCGTCCTCTCAGCGCTGCAGGACCACCCAGACGCCAGCCAGTTCCAAAACGAGGTGGCCGAGGCGTGCTGCATCGCCGCCGAAGCGGAAACCCGGCAGCGCCGCCCCACCAAGGCGCCCGCCCTGTGGGAAGCCGCGCTGCAGTTCAAACCCGACCACATGCCGGCCATCGACGCGCTGGTCAGCTACCACACCGAACGGGGCGCCACGGCCGACGCGGCGCGGTACCTCCGGGCCCAGGCGGACGCGACGACCGATGCGGCGGCCAAGGTGCAGCTCCTGGACTCTTTGGGGGATCTGTACCTGGACAAGCTGGAGGACGACGGCGCCGCCCTCGGCTGCTTCCGCGAGGCCCTCGAGGCGGCCGAGCCGGTGGAGTCGCGCCACCTGCCGATTCTGGAGAAGCTGTTCCCGCTCTGTCGCTCCCTGGGCGACGACGCCGAGGCGGCGCGGGTCATCGGGCTGATCCTCGCCTTTACCGAGGACTCCGATCTGCGCATGCCGCGCGAGATCCAGGCCGCGGACGCCTACCTCGCCCTCGGCGAGGTGGACCGGGCCCAGCGGCACCTGCAGAACGCGCTGGAGCTCGACCCGTCCAACGAGCAGGCCACGGTGGCCCTGGTGGACCTCTACGATCAGACCGGGCAGTACAAAGAGCTCGCCGACCTGCTCCACGGGTACTTGGGAAAGCTGGAGGAGGCGTCCGAGGAGGCCGAGTGGTCCCGGCGCGCCGCGTTGTACGAGCGCCTCGCCGAAACCTATCGTCACGGGTTGGAGCACCCCCAGGGCGCCATCGAGGCCCTCGAGAAGGCGCTCGAGCTGGACCCGACGAGGCTCAGCTGCCGGGAGATCCTGTCGGAGCTCTACGGCGAGGCGCCAGAGTACGACGATCGGGCGTTCCTGAACAACCTGGCCCTGGTGGCCACCGACGTGAAACGTCCCCAGGCGCTGCGCAACCTGGCTCGCGTCTACACCACCCGGGGAGACGTCGACAAGGCCTACTGCATCTACCGGCTGCTCGACGTCATGGGGCAGGCGGATCTCGACGAGCTCGGATTCATCGCCCAAAACGCCCCCCGGGAGCTCGCGCCGGACGAGATCCCGTCGGGTGTGCTCCAGGAGGAGGATCGCGCCGCGTGCCTGGCACACCCGGACACGAAGATCATGGTCGAGGTGTTCTCCACCCTCTGGGAGGGCGCACCGGCGCTGTTCGGCCAGGGCCTGGAAGCCCTCGGCATCTCGGCCCAGGACCGGATCTCGCCCGTGGCGGACATGGACCTGGCCCGCGTGTACGGCGCTGCCGCGCGGGTGCTCGGCAACCGGCACACCGGCCTGTACCTGGGCTGGGAGAACGAGCCCAACGAGGTGCGGATCGCCTGCCATGCGCCTCCGGTGATCACCGTGGGTCCGGACGTGGAGCAGCGCCCCCTCGGGGAGCTGCGCTTTTTGCTCGGCCGTGCCCTGGAGCTCACCCGGCCCGAGTACATCATCGTCTCCGGGCTCGATCGGACAGAGTTCAGCAGCCTGTTCGCGGCGGTGCTGCGGGCGTTCCACCCGCGACACTCGCGACGTCGGGGAGACGACTCCGATCCCCATTCAAACCGGGCCGCCCAGCTCAAAAAAGATCTGCCCTACCGGGTCAGCCGCAAGCTCGTGGACCTGCTGCAGGCCAAGGCGCACGTGGAGTTCAACTCCGCGCTCTGGCGCCAGGCCGTGCAGCACAGCGGAAACCGGGCCGGGCTCCTCGTCTCCGGCGACCTCCGGTCCGCGGTCCGCATCCTGCTGTCCGAGGAGCTGAAGCTCGAAGGCGAGGAGCAGACCGAGTGGACCGTCGAGGCGTTCAACAAGCACCTGGACAAGTCAGAGCAGCTTCGTGAGCTGTGCGCCTTTTCCGTGAGCGAGGAGTACTTCCAGACGCGACAGAGCCTGGGGGTCGCCGCGAGCACCTCCGAAGAGGACGAGTAGTCCACTCACAGCCTTTCCAATCCCGATCCCGTAGCGACAGCTCCGCCGCTCCGCGGCGGGGCACACCCCTCCCGTCCCCTCAAGCGGTAGCCCGCCAGCGCGGGGGCGCTGTGCCGTCTACCACGTGAACGGTTGCCTAAGTTGTTTAGAACCAGGCCGTGAGGCCGGCTTTGACGTCGAAGAGGCCGGGCAGGAAAATGCCGAATTCGATCTTCATGGACAGGTGGCGGAAGAAGTCGTAGCGCAGGCCGATGTGGCCGTTGATGGCCGGCAGCACCGGCGGCACGCTCTTTTCCTGCTGCCGATCCGGGTGGGTGGCCAGCGACTCCCGGGTGCAGCCGTCCCGGGTGCAGACGAGGGGCGTACCACCGGGCGGGTCTGGGGGCCGACACGTCGAGGGATCGGAGTAGCTGTCCCCACACTGACCAGACGAGCCCGAGTTGGTCGTGTACACCTTGCCCATCACCCAGCCGATGCCGATGCCGGTCCCGTAGGCCAGGTAGAACTGCTTGGCGAGCCGCGTGTGCCAGGTCCAGGAGATGTCCGCCCACAGGAAGTTCATGTTGTGGAACTCGGTGTAGTCGGTTTCGGACCACTCGTGGCCCGCGCCGAGCCAGTTGCCGTCCGCTTTCTTGTCCATGAACCAGCCGAAGGCGACCCGGATGGTCATGTCCATCAGCTTCTTGCGCCGCACGAAGTGGATCCCCACTGCGGGCTTGTACACCCCGAAGTCCTTGTTCTTGGCCGCCTTGGTAAAGGCCCGCAGGAAGAACTGCGGCACGATGTTGAACTGGAAGCTGGCACCCAGGCCGTACATCACCTTGGGCCACGCCTTCTTGGCGCCGGGCTTGAAGGGATCCCCCGCGCCGGGCAGGTGCCCGCCGTCCCCCGGCTTTTCCGTGCCGGGAGCCGCTGCCGGGCGGTCACCCGTGGTGTCTGGAGGGGGCTTGCTCGGGTCTGCCGGCCGTTCCGGGTCTGCGGGACGCGCAGGGTCCACGGGACCCGCGCGGTCCGCAGGTCGCGCAGGGTCCGCGGGTCGAGCGCGATCTGCAGGACGCTCCGGCTCACGGGGCGGGGGCGCTCCCTGAGCCAGCGCGAAGGCCGCGGGCAGGACGAGCAATAGGAACGCAGCGGACGCAACCAGTTTCTTCATCGTTGACCCTCCTAGGATGGCTGATTATCACCGACCCAGCCCATTGAAATCAACAAAACTTATCTACGTTGCAGCCTAGGCCCAATGCCAGTCAGATAAGGGATTTGCCGGATTCCCGCGATCTCTTGATGCTGATTCCTCTTGGATACTCTCGGATTTCCGACCTCCGCTCTCCGAGCTCGGATTTCGGATTTCCGATCTGATCGGCATTGGGTCTAGTCTTCATCCTCGGGCTTGCCCGTGCCCGGCGTGATTCCGAACGCACGCATCTTCTTGTACAGGTGGCTCCGCTCCAGGCCGAGGGCGCGGGCCGTGGCCGCGACGCTGCCGCCGTGGTCCGACAGGGTGCCCACCAAAAGCTGACGTTCGGCCAGAGCCAGGTGTTCCTTCAGGCTCAAGCCCTCGGCCTGTCGCTCGCGGCGCGGCGCCGAGGCCGACGGCAGGATTTGCTGAACCAGCTCCGCCGTGATCTCCGAATCGGTGGACAGAATCGCCAGCCGCTCGATCACGTTCCGGAGCTCCCGCACGTTCCCCGGCCAGCTTCGCTGCATGAGCAGCCCGATGGCTTCTTCGGAGACGGTCATCTCCCGGAAACCGTTCTGTCGGCACACCAGCCGCAGAAAGTGCCGACTGAGGGCCGCGATGTCCTCCTTGCGCTCCGACAGGAGGGGCAGCTCGATGGGCACCACTGCCAGCCGATAGTACAGGTCCTCGCGAAAGGAGCTCCGATCGATCTCTGCCAGCAGGTCCTTGTTCGTGGCGGCCACCACGCGCACGTCCACCTGCAGTGTTTCCGTACCCCCGACCCGTTCGAGCTCTGACTCTTGGAGGACCCGCAGCACCTTGGCTTGGGCGGACAGGCTCATGTCCCCGATCTCATCGAGGAACAAGGTCCCGGTGTCGGCCAACTCGAACTTGCCGCGACGCATCCGAACCGCTCCGGTGAAGGCCCCCTTCTCGTGGCCAAACAGCTCACTCTCGATCAGCTCCGCCGGGATGGCGGCGCAGTTGAGCTTCACAAAGGGTCCCTCCGACCTGGTGGACTGCTGGTGGATGGCGCGCGCCACCAGCTCTTTGCCCGTGCCGTTGGCGCCGGTGATCAGCACCCGTCCCTGGCTGGGCGCGATCTTGCGGATCATCTCCGAGATCGCCCTCATTCGGGGGCTGGCGCCGATCATGGCGCCCTCGTCCCGCACCTGCTGGGCCAGCTCGGCATGCTCCCGGGAGAGCCGGGCGAACCGCAGGGCATTGGACACGGTGATCAGCAGCTTGTCCGTGGACAGCGGCTTCTCGAGGAAATCCAAGGCGCCGAGCTTGGTGGCCTGCACAGCGCTTTCGATGCTGGCGTTCCCGCTCATCATCACCACGGGCAGCTCCGGCAGCTCCGCCCGAAGCGCTCCCAGGGCGGCCAGGCCATCCATTTCCGGCATCAGGACGTCCAATAGAATGAGATCCACGGCCCGGGTACGCACCAGGTCCAGCGCCTCCCGGCCGTTGGTCGCGTTGACGACCTTGTAGCCCTCGAGAGACAGTACGCGCCCGAGTGATTTGCGAATGTTGGGCTCGTCGTCAGCGATCAGGATCGTGTGCATGGACCAAAAGTGAACCCCAACGGCGCAGAAAAGGCAAGCCGCACCCGAAGGAAGAAATCCTTTGCAGAGCCGAGCAGGACCGAAGCCGGGCCGCAGACAAACCAGGTCGGGCAGTCGACAAACCAAACCGGACCAAGAATCGGGCCAGGGAAGATCTGCGACGCCTCGCCCGTTCACCTAAGGGGAACAGCCCCCTTTCACGACCCGGCACCATCGGACGGGGCGGTTTCACAGAGCTCTGGAGTGACAATGACCATGCAATCCCTCCCGATTCGGCGCGGGGAATCCATTTCAGGAGATTCGAATACTTCATGCAGTTACGGAGGGTTGGTCACTGCGTTCGCGCATCGGAAACTGGCCACGGCCGGAATCCGCGGCAATACTTTGAGCTGGTTCGCCGGGACCCTTGGGACCGGTCGGCCTGACTTGACACAGCTACCACGCCGACATAGCGTGGCGCTGGGTATGGGACGGATGGGTCTACCACGAGGCCCTGCCACCCAGGAGGTGTAGCTAATGCGGAGATATGGACTGCTGATCGGACTACTCGCCTTGGGCGTTTCCCAGCCGGCGTGCAAGACAAAGCTCAAGCCCGGGACCTGCAAGAAAGACTCGGACTGCAAAAAGGGCGAGAAGTGCGTGAAGGGAAAGTGCCAGCAGTGCGCCTCGGACAAGGACTGCGGGCCGGGGAAGCAGTGCTTGAACGGCACGTGCCGGAAGAAGCCCGGCTACTGCGACAGCACCCAGGAGTGCCCGAGCGGGAAGGTCTGCCGGGATCACCTGTGCCAGGCCTGCAAACAGGACACGGAGTGTCCGAGCGGGAAGTGCCAGAAGGGCGTCTGCGCCGAATCCATGTCCGGGGCCTGCAAGGAGGACGACGACTGCAAGGACGAGGAGGTGTGCAAGAACGGGCGCTGCGTGGCCGCTCCCAAGCCGTACTCCGGACCAGCGCTCTGCGCGCTCAAGAACGTCAATTTCGAGTTCAACAAGGCCGTCGTCCGCGCCCAGGATCAGAAGGTGCTCGAGGCGAACGCCAAGTGCATCCGCAGCGTCAAGGATCGCAAGGTCCACCTGAACGGCCACTGCGATCCCCGGGGCACAGAGGAGTACAACCTCGCCCTGTCGAACCAACGCGCCCAGGCGGTCAAGCGATACATGGAGAACCTCGGCATCGACGGCAGTCGGCTGCACGTCGTGCCCAAGGGCGAGCTGGAGGCCACCGGCACGAACGAGGAAAGCTGGTTCAAGGATCGCAAGGTGGAGTTCGTCTGGTATTGAGCTGAGGATTCCGTGATGAAACCCGCGATACTTCTGAATCGACCCGGCACCCGGGCGCTCTGTCTGGCCGTCCTGATCGGTGTCGGCACGCCCGGCTGCATGCTGTTTACGACCAAGCGGGACGGAGATCGCCTGCGCAAAGAGGTCACCGCCCTGTCTGCCCGCGTCGAGCTGATGAAAAAAGGCGAAAAGGACACCTTGGACGCGCTGACAAAAGCCAAGGCCGAGCTCGTTGAGCTCAAGGGAATCCTCCCGAAAGCCCGAGCCATTCTGCTTCGGAGCTCCGCGCGGTTCGGCGTGCGGCTCGAGCAGCTCTCCACCACTGTGGCCAAGCTTCAGGGACGGCTCGAAAACATGGAGACGGATCACGGCCCCCTGGTGAAGGCGCAAAAAGCGTTCAAGGCCAAGGTGGAGCAGATCGCCGAAACCCTCGAACGGGTCCGCTCCGAGCTCACCAAGCTGATCGCTGAGGTTCGCAGGAAGCCGTCCCGCCCCGCGCCCCAGAGCGCGCCTGAGCTGTTCGCCGGCGCGACCATCGCCCGCCTCTCGGGCAGGATGGCCAAGGCCCGGCAGCTCTACGACGAGCTGCTCCAGCGCTTCTCCAGGGACCGACGAGCCGAGGCGGCCCGGTATTGGATCGCCAAGACCTATTTCGACTCCTACGACTATCGGAACGCAATCGTTGCTGTTTCGAAGCTGCTCAAGATCTCGCCCCAAGGACGTTTCGAGGCGAAGGCCCGCCTGCTCTCGGCCCGGAGCTACTTCGAGCTCAAGCGGTGCAAGACCGCCCTTCGCATCATGGACCGGCTGGTGAAGCTCTTCCCGAACGCCGAGGTTGCGCCCGACGCCAAGGGGTTCCAAGCCCGCTTACGTCGGCTGCAGAACGTCCCCCGCTACTGCCAGCGCTAGCCGCTCCCGCACTTGGGCTCCCTCTGAATTCCGCTCCGGGAACCGTCTTGACACGGATCGCGTCGCAGGTAATGGTTCGGGTATGTGTTCACGGGGCGCGCTATTTGCGGCACCTACCGAGCGTAGCGAGGGTTCCCCCGGAGGGGGCGGAGGGGGCGAAGTGAGCCACGAAGTGGCGGATCGATCTCCGGGAGGTGCCACATTGCGCGGTGGCGATTCCAGAGCGACCAATCCGCCGCTCCGCTGCTCAAAACACCCCGCCCGTCCCCTCAAGGGGTAGCCCGCGCTGCGCGGGGGCGCTGCGCCGTTGACCACGTGAACGGTTACTGGTTCGGCTACCTTGTAAGGAGGCGTCAATGCAGTTCTTCATCGATACCGCGGACGTAGACGAGATTCGGGCCGCGAACGAAATGGGCCTGGTGGACGGCGTCACGACAAACCCCTCGCTGGTGGCCCAGACCGGCCGTCCATTCCAGGAAGTGATTGAGGAGATCTGCGAGATCGTGGACGGCCCCATCAGCGCCGAAGCGGTCAGCATGACCTATGCAGAGATGGTCGCTGAGTCTCGGGAACTAGCGAAAATACACAAGAATATCGTGGTGAAGATTCCGCTGATCGCGGATGGGCTCCGCACTGTTCGCACGCTCAGCCAAGAGGGCATCAAGACCAACGTCACCCTGTGCTTTAGCGCAACCCAAGCTTTGCTCGCCGCCAAGGCCGGGGCGACCTATATCAGCCCCTTTGTGGGACGACTCGACGACATCTCGCAGGTCGGCATGGACCTCATTGGAGAGATCCTCGAAATCTACGGCGCCTATGACTACGCCACCCAGGTGCTGGTGGCGTCCATCCGGAACCCGCTCCATGTGCTGGAGTCGGCGCGCATGGGTGCCCACGTGGCCACGATTCCGTACAAGGTGATGCTACAGCTGGTGAAGCACCCCCTCACCGACCGCGGCATCGAAGCCTTCCTCAGGGACTGGGAGAAGGTGCCCAAGTAGCCGCCAGAGGCTCGGCACCCCCCAGGCATGCGCCGCCGGATTCGACACCACGTCAACCCGCTGTCGGTCCACCACCTGGACACCGGTGCCACCCGTGTCATAGTGCTTGCCGCGCTTCCCCTCGAGGTGGAGCTCGGCTGTGCTGAGGGTGAGTTCTTGTTCGCGCGGTGCCTGATCGAGCCGGCGCGCTGCTACGTCGGCGTGGAAATCCGCGCGGAGCTTGTGGACCGCGTAAACACCCAGGCGGCGCAGCAAGGGGTTGGGCAAGTGCAGTCGGTGTACGCGAACCTGCTCACCGACCTGGAGGTGCTCTTTGCTCCCGGGTCGGTGGACCTGTGCCACATCAACTTCCCAGACCCCTGCTTCAAGCGCAGCCAGCACAAGCGAAGGTTCCTCACCCCGGAGCTCACATCGGCCCTGCTGCGGATTCTCCGTCCGGGAGGACGGCTGGCGTTTCAGTCGGATGTTTTCGAGCTCGCGCTGGAAGCCATGGAACTCCTCGAGCTGGCTGCACCCGCCCTGGTCAACGAGCTCTCCCCCTGGTCTTTCGCCCGGGACAACCCGTTCGGCGCCCAGACCCGCCGGGAGCGACGCTGCCTGGAGCGTGAGCAGCGCATCTGGAGACTGCGCTACCGCACGTCGTGATCCCTGCGCGGGCGGTCAGCGCTCGAGCAGCTGCCGTCTCTCGAGCCGGTGTATCCGGTCGCGAAGGTCGGCGGCCTTCTCGAACTCCAGCTTGTCCGCAGCGGCCTTCATCTCCCGGCGCAGCTCCTGAACGCGGGCAGTGAGCTCGTCACCCACGAACTCCTCCACCTCCTCAGGCGCCTCTACCGTCAAGGGGACGTCGTGATAGTCAGCGTCGAAGACACTGCCCGACAGGTCGAGGATCGCTCGCTTCACCGTCTCAGGCGTGATGCCATGCTCTTCGTTGTAGGCGGCCTGGATGGCCCGCCGACGCTCGGTCTCGTCGATTGCCTTCCGCATGGAGCCGGTCACTCGATCGGCGTACATGATGACCTTGCCGCGCACGTTCCGTGCGGCCCGTCCGGCGGTCTGAATCAACGAGCGGTCGGACCGCAAGAATCCTTCCTTGTCTGCGTCGAGGATGGCCACCAACGAAACCTCCGGCAGGTCCAGCCCTTCCCGCAGCAGGTTGATCCCCACGAGCACGTCGAACCCACCTTTTCGCAGATCGCGGATGATCTCCACCCGCTCCAGTGTTTTGATCTCGCTGTGCAGGTAGCGGGCCCGGACGCCGACCTCCTGGTAGTACTCGGTCAGATCCTCGGCCATGCGCTTGGTGAGCGTCGTGACGAGCACCCGCTCTCCGACCGACACCCGCTCCCGGATCTCTGCGAGCAGATCATCCACCTGGGTGCCCACCGGCCGCACCTCGATCTCCGGATCCAGCAACCCGGTCGGACGGATCAGCTGCTCCACCACCTCTCCATGGGTCTGCTCGAGCTCGAAGTCACCCGGGGTCGCCGACACGTAGACCGCCTGATGGACACGCTCCTGAAACTCCTCGAAGCGAAGCGGTCGATTGTCCAGCGCCGACGGCAGACGGAACCCGTACTCCACGAGGGTTTCCTTGCGTGACCGGTCACCTCGATACATGGCCATGACCTGCGGGACAGATTGATGGCTCTCATCCAGAACCATAAGAAAATCATCAGGAAAGTAGTCGATCAGCGTGGGCGGTGGCTCCCCGGGGCCGCGCCCGGAAAGGTGGCGGGAGTAGTTCTCGATGCCTGTGCAGTATCCCATCTGGTCCAGCATCTCCAGATCGTACATCGTGCGCTGCTCCAACCGCTGCATTTCGAGGAGCTTTCCTGCGCGCTCCAGCTGCCGCAATCTCTCCCCGAGCTCTACCTTGATGGACTCCATGGCATTCACGAGCTGGTTGGCGCTCGTAACGTAGTGACTGCCCGGGTGGATTCGAATCTCTTCGATTGATTTGAGTGTTCGCGCCCGGAGCGGATCGATGTAGGCGATGGAGTCGATCTCGTCGCCGAACCACTCCACCCGGATCGCCCGTTCGTGCTCGTAGCTCGGGAAGATCTCCACGACGTCTCCCCTGACCCGGAACGTCCCCCGGTGGAAATCGAAGTCGCTCCGGTCGTAGCGGATCTCCACCAGGCGTCGGAGCACCTTGTCACGATCCACTTCCTCACCGCGGGCGAGGTGGACGGTCATCGAGTCGTAGTGAGCCACTGATCCCATGCCGTAGATGCACGACACCGAGGCCACGATAATCACGTCCCTGCGGGTTAACAACGCCTGCGTCGCGGCGTGTCGCATGCGGTCGATTTCCTCGTTTACGACGCTGTCTTTCTCGATGTAGGTGTCCGAGCTCGGGACGTAGGCCTCGGGCTGGTAGTAGTCGTAGTAGCTGACAAAGTACCGCACCGCGTTGTTGGGAAACAAATCCCGGAACTCTCCGTAGAGCTGCGCCGCCAAGGTCTTGTTGTGCGCGAGAATCAACGCCGGCCGCTGCACTTCCTGAATGAGGTTCGCGATGGTGAACGTCTTGCCCGAGCCCGTGATCCCCAGGAGAACCGTGCTGGGTTCAGCGCGGCGGATGCGCTCCACGAGCTCGGCAACAGCCCGGGGCT
This sequence comes from bacterium, assembly GCA_043825095.1. Taxonomy (GTDB): domain Bacteria; phylum Myxococcota_A; class Polyangia; order HGW-17; family JAJRWW01; genus JBDRSE01. Next base: position 101,363 of record JBDRSE010000156.1, on the reverse strand, counting down.
GATCCCCGGTGGGTTGGAAAGGGCTGATGAGCTCGAAGCGTTGGTTCATGGGCGGCCTTTTCGCTGACGGGTGGATGTTGGAGCCGAGGAGCGTATCACTTTGCCTGGCCAGAGCAACTCCACCGTGTAAAAAACGCTCCGGCCAGGTATTATCTGTGCCTCATCCCAGAGGCCTGTGGTGTGCATGCCGACTGTCTATTTCATCTGCTATGGCAACATCTGCCGCAGTCCATTCGCCGAGCGCTACGCCGACCTTCGTGCGGCTGAGCTTGGCTGCGGCGAGCTTGTTTTCGACGGCGCCGGAATCGGAGCGACGAACGGCACGCGCTGTCCAAAGCCCGCCCTGGTCGCCGCTCGCGAGCTGGACGTCGATCTGTCAAGACATCGAGCAAAACACGTGAGCGAGATCAGTCCGGCCCGGAACGACATCGTCATCGCCATGGACCGCTACGTCTTCGGCGCGCTCGCCGACTCTCTCGGCAGCCCACTTGATCAAGTCCGTGGACCCGGAGGCTCTCGGCTCGAGCTGATGACGCAGAGCCTCGCCGCATCGGGGCCGGAGGGCGGCGTGGGGCTCGACGTCCCCGACCCCATGGGCTCTGGCGTCGCGGCCTACCGGGACACCTACCGCCTGCTGGCGCAGGCCGTGGAGGGCCTGCTCAGGCGAATCCGTGGGGCGTGACGAGCGCTCAGTAGCCGAACAGCGAGTCGCCGAGCCCGGCCGTGCGAGCCCACCGCCGGAGCTTGCCCAAGGCGCGCTTTTCCAGCTGCTCCACGCGCTGCCGTGAAATCCCGAAGCGCGCGCCAATCTCGGCCAGGGTCAGCGGATCCTGATTGTTCCAGCCCATCCGCAAGAACACGATGGTTCGCTCTCGCCCCTGCAGGCGTTCGGCCAGCTTTCTCACCATCTCTCGACGCTCCGCCCCCTCGAGCTCTTCGGCAGGCGTGAGCCCATCCGCCGCCAGGATGTCTCCGTAGGAGGCCGAGCCGGTGTCGTCAGGATCCAACGGTCGATCGATGCTCGAAACTCGCCCAAAAGACTGAATCGTGTGGCGCAGCTTCGGGATGTCGATGCCGCTGGCCTCAGCGAGCTCCTCGTCGCTGGGTGATCCGCCCTGTTTCTGAATCAGCTCGTTTTCACAGGCCAGGATCTTGCTCATCTGCTGCCGGATGTGCGGCGGCACGTACACCGTGCGAGACTGCGTGTGAATCGTTCGAATCATCGCGTGCCGGACCCAGTGCCCGGCAAAGGTCGAAAACCGATTCCCGCGCCCCGGATCAAAGAGCTCCACCGCACGGATCAGTCCGAGGTTACCGGCCGAGATCAGATCCGCGACCTCCATTCCCGTGCCTCCGAGGCGGCGTCCGTAGTAGCGCGCCGACGAGAGCACCAGCCGCTGCGCGCTGAGGATCAGCGCGTCCCGTGCACGCTGGGATTTCAGGATCCCCGCGCGGTACCGGAGCACGGCGCGGTGCAGCGCTTGGAAATCCATTCCTGCATTCTTTTCCATCCGTCGGATCCGCCGTTTGAGCCGCTTGTGATCCCGATCCAGGTGCTCCAGATCCACTCCTTTGGGAACCGCCCGGTCGCCCCGCCGATGCGCACTGATCGCACGATCGATCTCAGCGGCGGTGACATCGAGCCGATGGGCCAGCGCCTCACGCTCCAGCTTGGCCTCCTCGAGCCGGGCGTGCAGCGAGATCATCTGTGACGCTGTTTCCTTCAGGAATTTCGGCTCGAACGGGATTTTCACCAGGAGATCCGTTATCCGCCCGCGAACGCTCCTGAGCTTTTTCGAGAGCTGGCGCGCCTGCTCGTTCTTGATCCCTCGGCGGCTCAGCCTCGCCAGGATCCGTCGCTCCTCCTGATGCACGGAAGTGAGTTTCTTGCAGATCCCCAGAAACTCTTCCGTCGTCTGATCCTGATCCGCGTCCTCAGGGTAGCGGATCCGATCCACGACGTCCCAGACAGACTGCCGCTGCCGGCGGATCCGGGAGGAGGCCGACAGCACCTGATCCACAAAGATCCGGGCGTCCACCACCGCGCGCATTGCGAGCACGACTCCCTCCCGATAGGACTCGGCGCGCTTGACCTCTTCCTCCCGATCCAATGCGGGCAAATCCGTAATCTCACGAAGGTAGGACGAGAGCGCATCCTTGGCAGCCGCCGCCGCGGTTGCCGTGGCCTTCCGTTCCCGCATCAGGCGCTCGCCATCCCTGCTGGTGTCCACGATGGGAACGTCATGACGCTGAAGCTGCACGAACAAATCGTCCAGACCCTCCACGACGTCCGGCTTGATGACGGCGAAGATCTCCTCGTAGGTGAGATAGCCCTGCTTCTCGCCCTTGTTGGCGAGCCGCTGAACGTCTTTCCGGGAGATGAGCTTGTCTTCGGTCATTGCACCTCAGCCCTCAGGGTCCGCGCTCACCGGGCGTAATGCCCAGAATGGGGCGGAGACACCGCGCAAGGACCGAAGGTAAGGCAATACTGCACCGGGGCCAAGACTCTGGACAAAAAAAAGCCCTCAATTCCCGCCCGAGGGCAAAAATCGAGGGCCTTGTCAAACACCGCATCAGCACGGGAAAGCGCTGCTCCGATTGTGCCGCAAGGGCGCTGGCCAAAGCCAGCCGGAGCACCACTGACTACCTACGGCAGGGGGTCCTAAGAGTCCATAACCTGAGCCTACAACCGCCAACGCCTCAAAACCCTATCGTTCCGTCAATTCCGGAACAGGCAACCTATGGTCTCACTCGGTCCGCAACCACAAGAGGCTGATGCTATAGTGTGTTGGTCTGTTTCTTTTCTTTCAGTCCCTTGATCTGCCAATTTCCTGGGCAGCTCTTCCACCACCGACAGCGAATGAGCCGAGTTAGATCCTGCTCAATCCGTCCTGTAAAATTATATATAGTCTGATCTTTGGGTTGTCAAGCTAGATTAAAAAAATACACCAATACGAGTATAGGCACAGAAGTCGACCCTCGAATTCGCGGTCCCCCTTCTTACGTGGCTTACGAACCTGACATCTAAAAGGGTTCTACAAGAAAACCTCGAGCTTACCGCCTAGATACAGCGTTCGATACACCTTCAGGGCTCGCTTCGCAGGCCCTGACAGAGGCGTTCCATCCAGTCCGAACCGGGAGTGCCCATAATTGATGCACTGGAGCTCGCCCGCGCTATGACGATACATAACGGCCCGTCCGCGATGCGTACACAGTCCCGACAGCGCCAGGAAGCGCGCATCGGAAGGATGAACAACGATGATCTGCTCTTTCAGCTTCGGATGAACGATTTTCGCAGCGCCGCCCACATTGTGGAGCGCCTTCACGCCTTTCACGTTCACCACCACTCGATCTTTCTTAATTTCCAGCCATTTCGCCGGGATACTCGGTGTTTGGTCCTTCTTGATACACCCGGACAGCATACAGACGCAGAGGCCAGCTGCCGTCAAACCGACGACCCCAATGGAAACGGCACGATCGAAGAACCCTCTTCGCGTAACTTTGTTATCCATTGTTTTCAATCACTTCTGCCGAAATTCAGCGCCTCGAAAACCCTAACTGCCCAACGATCGTGCATCTATACTACCAGCACCGGCCACGCGATACAACCCACCAGAACAACAAAAAAAAGCTGCGGCCGAAACGGTTGTTCATCCCCGAACTGGTTGCTACCGCTGAAGTGGAATATTCCGCAAGCTATCGTGAGAGAAATCCCCTGATCCACGCCCGATAACCCCAAATAACGGTCGAAAACACAATTTCCGCACAGATCACATCCACAGGCCTACAGCTCAGCCCGATCCGCAGCCTTTGGCTCGTCGTCCGGGTCGCTGGCGATGACTCCCGACTCCGTTTCCGAGCGAGGACTCTCCATTCGTAGCTCCACGGCCTCTACGAAGCCTGAATAGTCGAATTCCGCCACGGGGGCCGCCTCTCCGGCGACCTCTGCAAAGGACTCGGCAGGACAGCTCAGATGCGCCAGAAACCCTGATAATTGCTGAGTAAAAAGCGCCTCCCACAACGGCACAGGTCCGTGGCAATACGAACACTCTGCAAAGACGTCCCGCCCCTCGCCCACCATCTTGGCGACCTCTTTGCACCGCTCGACCAGCTCTGCGAGCTTTTCCTGTATTTCCACTTCGGGGGACGGCACGAGTTTCCTATACACCCCTGGGAACGGCCTGGCAACCACCGTCACCGGCGACCGTCAGGCGCTGCAAGCCTAACCCATCAATCTCTGACCCGGGCATCTCGTTCATAACATTCAACCCATATCACGCACGTGTTCCGTCTCGACGCTAGGGCGCGCAGACCCCTGATTCACCGATGACGGAAAACACCAATTCCCTGACTTCACCCCGGCTGACGGTAATATCTGTCTGTTCGAAAGCCGCCGGGACACGGCCCTGGGACGTGCAGATCTGCACCGTGTTTCCGTTGGCTGTTAGAAATCGCAGCTGGGCGGTGTGATAGGATCCGGCGGTCACGACAATCGCAAAGGTGCTCCGCCCGGAGTCGGCGGCATCGCAGTCCAGCGTGGCGACGTCCAAGGGCACCTGATCCTCGGGCTGGGCCCAGAGCGACAGCTCCACCTGGACAGCTCCCAAATCCTCACAGGACTGAGCAATACCGGCCTCTCGCTGCAGATGGTAGTCTACCTTCAGGGTGCCCACCGGGTCCCCGTCGCAGCGCTGGATCCCTGCCACCAGCAGCAGCAATCCAAGTCCCATCAGCCACCGCCGGCGATGGTTGCCGTGGGGGCGCTGTTCGGTAACAGACAAACTCATCGGGTTCCCCTCGTCACAACACCTTCTCCGCAATGAACCCCCGGGTCGGAAACGGGCGCGATGGCAGTCGACGCAGACCCTACCGCACGCCGTGAAAACGTCAATCCGCAACGTTTCTGCCTCCCCGCGGGACGCCGGGGTCGGTGGTGCGGTAAACCTAACAATGTCGCCGTTTCCTGTTCCCTCAGCCGGGGGCGCTACTGCCGTATCTCCGTAATGAAGAACTCAATGCGGCGATTCTTGCGCTTGCACCGGCGAGACCGACGCTTGCACAGTGGGCTCGCCCCGCCGGCGCCCACGGCGGCCAGCCGGTCGGCGGCGATCCCCTGCTTGATCAGGAAGCTTCGGGCCGCGTCGGCCCACGCCTGCGTGATCTGCTTGGCCTTTGCGCCGAACTGCGGCTCGGCAAAGCCCATGATGACGATCTTTGCGAGGGGTTTATACGCCTTCATCCGAAGCATGTGTGCGAGCTGTGTCAGGGTGCTCTGACCCGTCCCGGTCAACTCCGTGGTCATGCCATTGAACCACGTCTTGACGCCCGTGGTTAGGAACCGGCCCTTGTAGCCCGAGCCGGCCACCGCCGAAAGCTGCACGTTTCCTGCGCCGCGATCGGGACAGCCGTCGCTGTCCTTTCGGCCGTTGATCGTCTCTTTGCTCTTGGGGCACTTATCCGCGCCGATGCACACGCCGCGCAGCTTTCCCTGGCGGAGCAGGGCCTGAATCGTCGGATTGTCGTCACACACGCCGTCGTCGTCGTCGTCGGCGTCGGGACAGCCGTCGGCGTCTTCGAAGCCGTCCTTGTCCTCCGGCACGTTGGGGCACTTGTCGTGCTCGTCCGGAATGCCGTCCTTGTCGTTGTCGGGATCGGGGCAGCCGTCGTCGTCCTCGAAGCCGTCCTTGTCCTCGGCCTGCTTCGGACACTTGTCCCGCGTGTCAGGGATGCCGTCCCCATCCTCGTCCAGCATGTCCGGCGGACACCCCTTGGAGCTCGCCGGTCCCTTGTGCATGGGACAGTTGTCCTGCTTGTCCGGGATGCCGTCGCCGTCGTTGTCCAGATCAGGGCAGCCGTCGTCGTCCTGGAACTTGTCGAAGTCCTCCGGCTGGTTGGGGCACTTGTCCAGCTTGTCCGGGATGCCGTCCTTGTCGTTGTCGGGATCGGGGCAGCCGTCGTCGTCCTCGAAACCGTCCTTGTCCTCCTTTTGATCGGGACACTTGTCGCGCTCGTCGGGCACGCCGTCACCGTCCGAGTCCTTGAAGCTCGGTGACCAGCGCAAGCCGAAGAACACGCGGAAGTCCGGGGTGCCGATGCCCGCCAGCACGCCCGCCGTCGCGCCCAGCATGAGATGCACACCACGCGGCAATCCGTAGCCCAGCGCCAACCCCACCTCCATGGGATTGCGGTCGACACGGGTCGTGAAATCGGACCTCCCGAAGTACTCGGCAAAGATCCGCAACGGAACCTTCTTGGCGGGTCTGACCGCCAGGCCGACGCCGTAGGTGAAATTCTGTCCCTGGTGAAAATTGTCGCCGTAGAAGCCCTCTTCTTTGATCCGGAACAACCCGCCCAGATTGGCGGCCATCGAAAACACCCGGTGCCGGAACTCCAGGATGAAGCGCGGCCGGAAGGTGAGCAGCTCATCGCCGATGAAGTGTTTGGAGAATTGCCCGGTGGGCGCCGTGATGGTCAGCTGGGCGCCCAAGGTCAGGCCGTTCTTCATCTCGTAGATAAACGCCTTGACGTGCAGCGCCACATCGCCCCAGGCAAAGGCGCTCAGCTTGCCGCCGGTCGCCGGCTCGCCCAAGTCGTTGGTCTCCGTTCCCGACATGTACAGCGCCATGGGCATCGACAGGCCCAAGGACAGGCGCTTGAACAGCCCCAGATACCCGTACAGCTCCCCCACGAACAGGTCCTTCACCACCGCAGTGCGCACATCCCCACGGTTTCCACTGGAATCGACGTTGTAGATGGTGAACGGGTTCCGCGCGTAGTCCAGCATCAGGCCGATCCCGAAGCCCAGATGCTCCGGCACCCTCGCGCCGTGCTGCGTGATGTAGGTGTTCGTGCCGACGGCGACCTCGAAGGTCCGGATGTTGAGCTTGTCGGGCTGTGGGGCGTCCTGAGCCGCTGCCGGCGCGGGCAAAATGATCGTCAGCAGCGACATCAGGAGCAGGGAACGTCCGATCCGTAGCATGAACTTTGCCTCCAAGAAACAGTGCCGGTATTATTTCACAACCCGGTCCCGCAAACAATCGTTGTCAGTAGCAATTTCCGCGGCGCGAAGGCCTGTCACTCGATCTGAAAGCGGAACTTGTAGGTGATGGTGTGACGCATCGGGCGGCCGTCCGACCCATAGGCGGGTCGGAACCGCGCCTTGCGGATCGCCCAGACAGCGGCCTCGTCCAAACCATACCCCAGACTCTTGATCACGCTCACGCTCAGCACCGTCCCGTCTTTGCCGATGGTGACCCGGAGCTTGACCGTCCCTTCGATCTGCTCCCGACGGGCGCGGCGCGGATAGACGGGCTTGGGCACCTGAATCACCTGCGGCAGTCGCTTGACGTACACCACGGCCGGCGCCCGACGCACGGGCGGAGGAAGCATCGGCTCGGAACGCATGGGCCGCGGGCGCGGCCGCATGGGATCCACGGTGGGATCGCCGTACGCAGTGCTGCCCACGTGAACCGTCCCCTCCCCGTTGTTGCTGGTCAAACTCGCACTGACGCCCGCGCCGGTCAGGTTGAGGGGCTCGGCGCGCATGGGCGGCGTCCTGGGTTCCTCCCTGGGCGGAGGTTCCATGGGGCGCAGTTTCCGAACGATCCGTGTTCGGTTCTGCGTGCGCTCGGGGGGACGCATGGGCGTCACCCGCGGGGGCGGAGGCAGCATGGGCTGAAGCAGGCGCACCTTGCGGAGCTTGGGGGGCGACTTCTGGCGCTGGATGATTTCGTCGTCCTTCTTTTTCTTCTCCTTCGGCTTGCGGATGGCCTGGAGAACGGCGTACGCGACGCCGTGCAGGGCGAAGGACCCGAAAACGCAGAGCACCACCACGAGGAATCCTCGGCTGCCGTTCGTGGGACGATAGGGCTTGCGACCACTCATACTCACTCTGTTCTTAGGACATCTCAGGCGCCGAGGCAAGCCGCCGCTCGATCCGGCGACGAGAGGTTTCCCGGTTCGGTGCTCTGGCCTCACCCCGGCTCGACGGCCGGGCGGAGCGCTGCGTCGGGGGTCTTGGTGAGCTCACGCAGCAGGACCGTGGCATAGGCGCCCGGCGGCAGTGTGAACTGCACCCGGACGGTGTCCTCATCGGCCGAGGCGGCGACCTCGGTGGGGCGCACCACCAGTGGCCTCCGACCCCCGGGGGCCAGCTTCCGAAAGCGCTGGAAATCGCTCAGCTGAAGACCGGATCTGGCCAGCACACGCTCTTCGAGCGCCCAGGGCGACGAGCCCTCGGGGGCCCGCTTGAGCTTGGGGCCGAAGAGCGGCCCCGTGGGGACCACCGCACCGGCTGCCATCCGGTCGCCGACCTCTTCGAGATCACTCGCCTCGAACAGCCCTCCGGAATCAGTTCGTTGCACGATCTCTCCGGCCAGCGGCCGGTCCAGAGGTGCTGCCTGACAGCGCTCCACCAGGTAGTCGTTGAAGAGTTCCGACTGCAGCGCGCTGAGCACGAGCCGCCGCGTGCGCCGATCCCGTGGGGGTGGACCGCCGGCCAGCAGGGCGCGCCCCAGCTCGGCATTCCGGCCGTCCCGGCCGAAGCGCTGCGGACCGAAGAAGTGGTAGAAGCCGGTGCGGACAAGCTGCGCGAGCACCCGGGTCGCCCGGTCCAGGGCATCCTCCGCGCGGCACTCCACGAGTCGGATCCGAAAGCGATTCCCTCGGAGATGACCGGTCCGCAGCTTCTGTGGATGGAGGGCCGCCTCGAGCACCTCGAGGTCCGGCAGCTCCAACGCCAGGACTTCGTCGGGCCGAGCATCGGGCAGAGAGAGCCACTGCTCGGCCACGGCGTGACGGTCCTTGATGCCGGCCATGCCGATGTCCCCCGGACGGATCCCAACCGCGCGGGCGAGGCGTGCGACAGCTTCGAAAGAGGTGATCCCCGTCTTTCGAATCCGTACGAAACAGTGGGCGCCTTCACCCTGTGGGGAGTAGGCCGGAATCTCCTGCACCCGGAAGTCTTCGGGCCCGGGTCCAATCCGGCCGCCCGTTCCCGGCAGCGCAGGTGTGGCGAAGGGGAGGGACATCACCTGACCTTGAATATGAACACGTGCGGATCGGGCTCGCAGCGTCTGGGCTTGTCCGACTGCTCCTTGTTGGGAGGCCCAGGATGCTTGCAAATGGCGCCCTTGGGACAATCCGTGTTCTTGGAGCACACCAGGCAGTCCCCGTTCTGGCGACACTGCTGATAGCTGTCTCTGACGGCTCGCGGCGGGTAGATCTGCTCCGCCCCTGCCGTGCGGTCGAGCTGATTTCGGAAGGCCCCGAAATCCCCGGTGCAGTACACGTAGTCCGCCTTGAAGAAGTCCCGAAGCGTGCCCAGGGGATCCTGATCCTTGGCGTGGGTGAGCTTGTCCCAAGAGTGCCAGACCTTGGGCCGCCAGACGTACATGAAATTGGGATCCAGAAACACGGTGTAGTAGTGCTTGTGACTATAGTAAAAGACATAGGGCGCATCGTCCCAGTCGCAGGTCAGCACCTGCTTGCCCTCGGGGATCTCATCCCGCACGAAGCGCGCGGACGGCCCATAGGTCGTATCTCCGCAACGATCCACCTGTCTGAACGAGTCGAAGTGACTCCGCACCGACGTCACGCCCAGGGTGATCACCAACGCGATGATCACCAGCACGCCCCCCGCCCGGGCCAGCGCGGAGAACCGCTGCTGCCGCAGCGGACCACTGCACGCCGCGACCAGGGCCCAGATCGCCGCCAAGGGAAAGAGCAGCACGCCCACCACGCAGCCAATCAGGGTCCGTTCCGCGAAGAAGCGGTACACCGCACGCACCGGCTCCCAACCCGCAAGCAGCGGGGAAAAGTAAAAGGCACAGAACAGGAGCGTCACCGGAATCCAGTACTCGGCGAAGCGCTTCGTGAACAGCGTCAGGATCAGATACAGCGTCGAGGCGGCGAACAAGAACGCCGTGCGTGTGCTCACCGGCGGACGCTTGATCAGCGCAAAGACGAACGCCAGCCAGAGGGGCACCAAGGTGGCGGTGTTCACCCCGAGCAGGGAGCGGGTGGTCATGGGGTTGAGCTCCCCCCCCATGTTGAGGTTGACCTTGGGCGCCCACTGATTCGAGATCACGAGCACGTTCTGCAGGAAGAACCCCGACACATTGTTCGGAAAGTTGGGGTGGACGACCCAGCCGACGAGCATTCCCACCAGGGGCCACACGAAGAGCTTCCAAGGCAGCCGCCGGTCGATCAGGTACACGACGCCGACGTACCCCAGAGCCAGCCCTACGTACTGGTAGTGCCCGGTGTAGGAGAGCGAGTACAGAAGAGAGATGAAACCGACGATATGATGCCGCTCGTTGATCAGAAAATGGAGGCCAACCAGGAGGATCAGCACCGAGAACACCTGGGGCCGCGTGACGTTCATCCGGAACAGGAAGTAGCCGCCAGAGGAGATCAGCAGAAACCACCAGAGCCAGACCCACCGCACGTCGTTGAGGCGCAGGATCAGCAGAAACACGGTGAAGATGGCCGTGCCCAGAATGACGTTGGCCACCTTGGCGCCCGTCATGAGGTCGCCATAGGTGAACAGCGACAGGTACATGTGGTAGAGCACCTCCTTGTCGAAGAAGGCGTCCCGCCAAGAGGACCACTGTGCCCAGGGGAACTCGAGGATTGGTCCCTGGGTCCGGGTGAGCTGGGCGAACTTGATATGGTAGTAGGGATCCGTACCGCACAGGTGTGTGGAGGCGAATTGATAGTACGAAAAGAACGCCGCCGAGAGCAACGCAGCCACGAGCAGCTCGACGGCGAGAGAGGCGCGCGCGCGGGGACTCGTCGCCGGGGTTTCGGACATGCGCGCAGAATAGCCACCCGTTACGGCCGCGTCAATCCATGGTCCCAGAGCCCGTACGCGGTCCTGGGCAGCCCCCTACTCAGCGATTTTTCTTGACTCCAAACAGCCCGTCGGTTTCATGAAAACCCATGCCGATCGCGCGCTCAGAAGCCTCAGCCACACCGATTCCAGCCGGGATCTGGCGACGGATGGCCGCCTTTCTCCTAGACTTGGTGTTCCTCCTGCCGTTTCTTGCGCTCTTGAGTTGGGTGTGGGTCGGACTGTTCGAGATTGCCCTTCCCTCCGATAATCTCCCGCTGTACGACTACCTGGTGCAACTCTACCTGCAGGACGATCCTCTGGTGCTCGGCGGGCTGCTCCTGCTGTCCGTCCTCCTGGGAGCCTACTTTCTGATCGGACACCTGCTCTGGGCCGGGACTGTAGGCATGTGGGTCCTCGATCTAACGGTGGTGGAGTCGTCTGGTCGCGCCCTGGGACCGGCCGCTTCGACGGCTCGGGTTTTCGGGGCGGGTCTGTCCGCCGCATACTTCCTGCTGGGATTCGTCTGGATTGCATTTGACGCTCGAAGGCAGGGGTTGCACGACAAGATCGCGGACACGCTCGTAGTCCGCAGGAAAGCGCGGTAATCGTTTGACATCTTTACACTACTCTGGTAACCGTCAACGGGGCGGTGAGCTATGTCAAGCAAGCTGAGTTCGCTCCTGGTACAGTACGGTATCATCACCGTAAAAAGGATGGAGGAGGCCTTCCAGCGGCAGGTCATCTTTGGGGGAAGTCTCGATACGATCCTCTTGGAGATGAACGTGCTCGACGAGCCCACGCTCCTGCGGTACCTGTACGCCACATCGGGCATTCCTCCGGCTGATCTCACCGCAATCAACTTCGAAAAAGCACTGGAGCAAACCCGAATCTTCCCCCAGAAACTGGCGGAGAAGTACCTGATCGTTCCGGTGAACGCCGCCGCCGACGCCCTGCATGTGCTCGTCACCGACCCCCCGGATCGCGGGCGTCTCGACGAGATCGGATTCATGCTCGGCATGACGATCATCCCGGGAATCGTGCCGGAGTTCCGGCTCTACCAGGCGCTGGAACAAATCTACGGCGTGAAGATGCCGCTGCGGTACGCGGGTCTGGTCAAGCGAATCGGTCCCGCCCTGGCGCCTGAGCTGCCTCCAGACACACACGGGGAGCAGGCCCGGGCCTTCCCGCCGACCGCGGACGGAGCCCCGGTCAGTCGGGGCGCGGCTGCCGCGGCGCCACCCGAGGATCCACCGGTTGTCGAGCCGTTGGGCGACGACGAGACGGCGAGCTGGGACGACCCCTTTGCCGGGGCCAAGGCCGAAACCCTGGTCGGCATGCCGACGACACCGTTGCCGTCGGGTCTGGAATATCCCGATGGGTTGCCGCCGCCAATGGCCGACCAGTCTTCCTTTCAGCGAACCCAGACAAACCCGCAGTTCGCTCCGATGGCCCAGACCGTCACCGGCGAGATCGACCTCTCTGGTCAGCCGGACGAGCCGGAGCTGGATCCCGCTGAGCAGGAGCTTGCCGAGCGAGCGTCCCAGACAGCCGTCGGTGAGATCGACCTGGCCACCCCCGTGGATGAGGCTGCCGATCCGGCGCCTCCGGGGGCGCGACCGGCGACCCCAAGCGTCAAGCGTACCGCACTCGGCATGCCGGCCATGGAGCCGCTGCCTCCGGCGCCCTCACCGGAGCCGGCTGCCCAACCAGAGCCCGCGCCCGTCGTCGCTGCGCCCCCTGAGGTGGTCGAGCCCGCGCCCGTGGCGGCCATCCCAACACCCGAAGCGCAGACGATCCCCGAGCCGGCGCCCGAGCTGGATTACGAGGAAGAGCCGCCCTTCGACCCAACTCCCCTGCCCTTCGATGCCGCAGTGGAGGCGTTGGGTGAAACCAAGGTGAGAGACGACATCTTCGCCCTGCTGCTACGGGCTGTCACGGGCTACTTCGAGCACTCGGCTGTGTTCTCGGTCCTCAGCGATCAGGCGATCGGCCGGATGTCCGTCACCCGGGGTGTTGCTGACATTGAGAAGGTCGCACGGATCTCCATTCCGCTCACGCTTCCCTCCATCTTTCGGTCAACGGTCGAAACCAAAGGCTACTATTTCGGCCCTATCTACGACGAGGGAATCAACTTCGGGCTGCTGGCAGAGATGGATCGCTCCGTCCCGGCCTCGGCGTTCATCATGCCCGTGCTGATCCGCAACCGCGTCGTGTGTTTCCTGTACGCAGACGACGGCCTTCGCCCAGTGGATCCGGCGGTGCCCGAGTCCTTGGTCTTCATCAGCTACCAGATCTCACAGGCGTTCCAGCGCCTCATCTTGCAGGCGAAGCGCGTGTCATACTCCGCGGCCAGCCAGGTGAGCACAGCGCCCGGCAAGGTTGCGCCTCCCGCCGCCGAGCCGGTGCGAACCAAGGCCGCCGTCGATCCCACATTTTGGGAAACTGCGCCGATTGTTTCGGGACCGATCAGCGTGCGTGCGCCCCAAGAAGAGGGGATCCTGCAGGAGCATCCTGCAGAGGGCCTGCCCACTTCGCCGCAGGTGCAACCTGCGTTTCCACCCCTCGGCCGGCCGCAATCCGGTCCCATGACCATCTCGACGGGACTGTCCTCACCAGCACCGCGGGAACGCCCGGTTACCACACCGGTGGCCGATTCACTCAAGGACGCCGGCCGCGCCATCACGTCGGTGGGGTACTACAGCCTGACCGACGCGGACCTCATCGAGGAGCTGGAAACACCGACCTCGCGATCACCCGAAGGCGCCACCACCGGTGAGGTGGACGTCCGCGATAACGCCGCGCCGCGAGCGGCGACCAAGCCGGATCCAGCGGTCAAGGTGGACGCCGCCGGACAGCTCGAGTCAACGCCCAACGGACCGCGCACCGAGGACATCTGGTCGCTCATCGATGACCTGGAAAAGGGCGGCGAGGCCGGAGATCTCGCGGGCGCCGCGCTGCAATCCATGGGAGAGCCGGCGCTGAAGCTGGTGGCGTTCCGGTTCCCGGGTCGCCTTGCCCAAGATCGGATGGGGCAGCACGGGAAGCTGCCCCAACCAAGCGCCCACGGCCCCCTGATCGACTTCATGGTGCGGATGCGCGAAAAAGGCGTTCGGTTCCTGACCGAGCTCATGGCCTCGGACAACCCCGAGGTTCGCTACTACGCCACCTTCATCTTCTCCGAGCTCCACGTGCCGGGAGTGTTGACCCAGCTGCTCGACCGCGTGTTTGACAGCGCTCCTCCCGTGCGTCGTGTGGCGACCGAGGTGCTCAAGGCCTATTGGCAGGACGCAGAGCTGCGCCCCGTCCTGGAGCACCTCCGCGCCGAGCTGGTGGGCCCCATTCCGTTCCGCCGCCGGTGCGCCGCCGAGGTGCTCGGCGCACTGCGTGACGTCCTGGGTGTGGGGCGCTTGATCGAGCTGGCCGCGGACCGGGACACCGACACGGCAGAGGCCGCCCAGCGGGCGCTGCTGCTCATCACCAAGCAGGCTTTTGGTGATTCCCGGCGCCGATGGCGCGGCTGGTGGGACAAGAACCGGGATCGCCACCGCATCCAGTGGCTCATCGACGCCCTGGCGCACAAGGAGTCCGAGTGCCGATTCCTGGCGTCACAGGAGCTGCACCAGCTGACCGGCGAAACCTTGGGCTACCGCTTCGATCAGGACCGGCGGGACCGAGACGAGGCCCTCAAGCGCTGGGAGCGGTGGTGGGAAACCAAAGGCCGACAGCGATTCCTGCAGCAACAGTAGCGGCGGCGAGGGCGTTGGGACCGGTCGGCGCTTCACCCCGAAAAGTCGTCGTCGTTTTCTTCTGCGCATAAAAGCCTTGTTATTACAACAACTCCGGGTGTGATCCCAAAGCCAACGACGCCCCGATCCTCAACCATCGGGGGGCCACCCTGGTGGGCAAGCCGGACAACGAGCTCAGGAACCCCTCGGGTCTACGGGCAGGTCAACAGCCGCTCAGGGATGCCGGGGGGGGCGGTGAGACGAAACGCCTCGGCGGGGATGGACACGTTGAGCTCCTGCTTGGCGAAACGGATGATCACGTCGGCCTTGCGCTGCGGCTGCCGGAACTTGATCACCCGCGGCACCATCCGGCCGGAAATGCGTCTGAACTTCTCGAACTTGAGCTCAAACAGCAGCTGACCCTTGGCGTTGTGGACTGTGGACTGCAACACGCGATATCGGCCTCGCTCTCGCTTCATCCAGATCCGTTGCACCAGCTGCTGCTTCTGATCCTCGAGCTTGAGCACCTCGGCCCCTTTGCACTTGCTCCAGCTCAGGCTGACCTTGTCGTGCCGGAGGACCGGCGCTCCCCCGCTGAGCGCCCGCGCCACCTCGCGCGGCTCGAGCGCCAGCCCGAACACCCGGGCGATGTTGCACGGCTTGGCCGGACCGCTGTAGTAGATGTTGTTCTTGTGATCGATGGAGGAGAACTGGGCCCCGTCCGACGCCAGGGTCACAAGCGCCGTGTCAAAGGGTGACACCGCCTCGAAGCGCAGCTGGCCCGCAGCGGTGGTCAGGATGTAGACCCTCACCTTGACCCGCCCCTTGGTTGTCCACTGGTCCACCTTCACCTTGGCACGCATGGACCGGACCCGCTGATCGCGCTCGGCCAGGGTCTGCAACAGGTCCTTGCCGGTCGGGGTGGTGTAGGAGCGACGCAGGGTGCAGGGGCAGCCCGCGAGCAGCGCGGTCGTCAAAAACAGGATCACGATTCGCATGGGATTTCCTTGTGTCGGATCACCGAGGCATCTTTCCCCGAAGCCGGGTGATCTTTCCCGCGATTACGGCCCGGTGATGCACTGCGGGATGACAGGCGAGCGCCCGGCCATAGGCCCGAAGCGCAGACCGTCGCCGACCAACCGCCACGAGGGCATCGCCGAGGTGGTGCCAGGGATCGGCCAGCCGGGGATCTGCGCGGGTGGATTGGGTGAGCAGCTGCACGGCGACCCGATATCGTCCCTGGCGATACCGGGCCCAGCCGAGGCTATCCAGGATGTACGGGCTGAGTGGATCGAGTCGGTGGGCACGTTCGAGCAGGCGCACCGCCTCGCCTGTTTGGAGCCCCCGCTCCGCCAGGCTGTACCCGAGTAGATTCAGGCTCTGCGCGTCATCCGGATCGTCTCGCACCAGCTGCCTGGCGATGCGCCCGGACGCGACAATTTGACCTGCTTCGTCATAGGCCAGGGCGATGAGATACCGGTGCTCTGCGTCGTCCGGGGAGCGGTGACGAAGCCGGCGCGCCCTCTCCAGGGCGTGCAAAGACGCCTTCATCCGACGGCGGCGCGCCAGGAGCAAGGCCACTGTTTCATGCAGTGTTGGAGACCGTGGTTTCAGCGACAGGGCCTGACGCAGCACCGCGGTCGCCCCGACCCCATCTCCCTCGCCCTCCAACAGCTCCGCCAGGGCGACCATCGACGCCTCGAAGGCGCGGCTCTTTGCGCCCACTTTCCTGAGCAGCCCCCGAGCGTCGGAACGTCTGCCTTTATCCAGGAGCAGCCGGGCGAGCAGCGCCACGGCAGGGCCGAATTCCGGATCCTGCACAA
The DNA here is from genome assembly GCA_043825095.1 of bacterium. GTDB lineage: Bacteria > Myxococcota_A > Polyangia > HGW-17 > JAJRWW01 > JBDRSE01. The sequence continues at coordinate 84,981 of JBDRSE010000156.1, read as the reverse complement.
GCGCCGCGCGTACGGCTCGCTCGGCACGCGCCGAATCCCCCAGCGCCAGATACAGGGTGCCCACGAAGACCCGGTATCTGGCCGAGGCATGCACCTCCAGCAGCCCCACGAGATCCCGGGCGCGTTGCCGATGGCCGAGCACCAGCAGGAGCCGAAACAGCTCCTGCGCCACGGTCGGCTCATCCGCCGAGGCCTCGAGCGCGTCCTCCAGCGCCCGGATCGCGTCCCCCGCCCGCCCGAGGAGCAGCTGCAGACGGGCCAGCAGCAGCCGCGGATGCTCCGCAAAGGGACGGTTCAGGATCAGGCGCCGCAGCACGCCGATGGCCTGCTTCGTCTGCCCGGTGCGCGCCAGCGCCTTGGCCAATCCGAACATGGCCTCCACGTTCTCCGGCTGCCCTCGGAGCAGCCGCCGGTAGGCCGCCTGCTCTCCCCGATGATCCCCGAGCCGGATGCGGATCCTCGCCAGCCAAAGGTAGGGGCGCTCGTCGGTCGGGTCCAGCCGGATGGCGCGTTCGAACAGCGGCGCAGCCGTCCGAGGTCGACGCATGGCAAAGATCCTGCCGTGGACCAGATAGCTCTCGGCAAAACCCGGCGCGACGCGCTCGGCCTCCCGCACGTGCTGCAGTGCCCGGACGAGGCGACCCTGGCCGACGAGCAGCTCCGCAACCCGCAGGTGCAGATACGGCGAGGCCGGGTCCTCGGCCAGTGCGCGCCTGAGGTGACCGAGGGTCTGCGGCGCATCTCCGCGCCCGCGGGCCAGCTCCGCCAGGATGAACTGCCGATAGGCTTCCGGCGCCACGAACCGGATCGTGTTAGCGACCCGGGGGGGGGGCCGCCGACGCGCGTGCACCGGTCCCGGCGAGGGAGGGCACGCCGCGAGCAGCGACAGCGATAACGACAGCGACAGCGACAGCGACAGACGCATAATCCATCCCCGGGACAGTGCCTGAGGCGCTGCCTGCAGATCCGGCAATCGTTGGAATCGTCTTCGCACGTTAGAGTACTGTGTCACACCAGGAGCTCCCGAACCAGCAGGTCATGGAGCTCTGGCCGAAACGCGGCGATCCGCCGGTTCTCCGCGCTGGGATGTATCCGATTGGTCAGCAGCACCACCCAGAACCCCGACTGAGGATCGAGCCACACGGAGCAGCCGGTGAAGCCGAGGTGCCCCACGGCCGATCGGCTCATCAGCCGGCCGGCGGCGCTGTAGCCCTCAGGGCTCGGCCCGTCCCAGCCGAGGCGAAAGCTGGAGCCGGGCACGTTGCTGGGTGACCAGAAACGGCGTACGGTGGATTGCCCGAGCACGCCCAATCCGTCCCGCCAGCTCTGCCAGAGATCGCGCAGCATGAGGTGGGTTTCGTGCGCCGTGGAGAACAGCCCGGCCTGGCCGCAGATGCCGCCCATGGCGTAGGTGTTATGGTCGTGTACTTCCCCCTCGAGCACACGCCCGCGCCAGGAGCAGCGCTCCGTCGCCACGAACTCGCCGGCCGGTCGGGGTCTGGCGTCGAGATCCACGTACCCTGTTTCCGTCAACCCGAGGGGCTCCAGGAAGCAAGACGTGAGCACGGAATCGATGCGCTCCCCCATCCGGACCTCGAGCAACCACTCGAGCACCATGAAGCCCAGGTCGCTGTACACCGCGGCGCGGCCGGGCTCGTACTCCAGGGGCAGCGCGCCGAGCCGGGCCCGCATCCACTCGCGCACCCGGTCGCGATCCGGGGGCTGGGTCCAGCCCTTTGACGCCTCCTCCTGCTCCAGGTGCAGGGGAAGCCACGCCGGCAGCCCAGAGCAGTGGCTGAGCAGCAGACGTGGGGTCACCCGCCCGAGGGCAACAGAAACGGGTAGCCAGGAGTGGACCGGCTCGTCGAGCTCCAGGCACGACCGCTCAACGGCAATCATCGCCACGACGGTGGTGCCGATGGCCTTGGTCACCGACGCCAGATCGAAGCGTGCCGTGAGGGTCATCGGGCGGGGACGGTCCACGCTCCGTGCCAGCCCGTAGGCGCGCTCCAGCACAACCTCTCCCTCCAAAGCGCACAGCAGCACCGCCCCGGGAAACACCCCCTTTTCCAGCGCGTTTTCCATGAGGATGTCGATGCGTTGACTCATCTGAGCAGGGCTCCGAAAGCGAAGGCCACTATGACATGGTTGCCCCACAGGGGCCAGCGATCCACAGGCCACCGAAAGGAATTTCTCGAGGTCAGGCGCCCCAAAAAATTCTGCGCGCTCGGCACGACATCTGAGGTACAAAGCAAACACTGCACAATCCGTTGATCACCTGTGAAGCGACTTACCCAACGACTGTTGATCGGCGCCATCCTGGGCGTCGTCGTGCTCGTGGTTGCGACCCTCTATGCGGACGTAAGCAAGCTCTCGCGCCACCTGGAGCGGTTCACCTGGGTGCTGCTCCTGCCGGTGCTCGGCCTCAGCCTGACGAACTATCTATTCCGTTATCTCAAGTGGCACTACCTGCTCGGCCGCGCCGGGGTCCGCGTCTCCCCGACGCACAGCCTGCTCGTGTTCCTCTCGGGGTTCAGCATGGGGGTGACCCCGGGCAAGATCGGTGAGCTCCTCAAGAGCTACCTCCTCAAGCGCTCCCACGACATCCCCATGACCCGGACGGCTCCGGTGGTGATCGCCGAACGGATTACCGATCTCGTGGCCTTGATGCTGCTGTGCCTGGTGGGTGTCTTCACATACGCCACAGAGCCGGGGTTTCAGCTCCTGCTCGGCCTGTGCGGCCTCGCCGTGGTGGCCCTCACCGCGGTCCTTTCGTCTCGGCGGCTGATGAACGGCCTTGCCGCCTTGCTGTCGCGCCTTCCGGTGCTCCGTCGCATCGCCCCAAAGCTGCAAGAGTTCAGCGAATCCATGGCTGCGCTCCTGACGCCCGGGCCCCTGACGCTGACGACCCTGCTGAGCGGGGCGGCCTGGCTCTGTGAGTGTGTGGGCTTCTGGCTCGTGCTCCGGGGGCTGCCGGGGGGCGCCATCCCGGTGCAGCTCGCGATCTTCATCTATGCTGCCACCACCGTCCTGGGCGCGCTGAGCTTCCTCCCCGGAGGCCTCGGCGTGACCGAGGGCAGCATGATCCTGCTGCTCGTGCGCACGGCCCGCGGCATGACCCACTCGGCCGCGGTTGCCGCCACGCTCCTGATCCGTTTGTGCACGCTCTGGTTCAGCGTGCTGGTGGGCGTGGCGGCGCTGCTGGCGTTCCGACGGCGAATCACCGGCGCGCTGGAGCTGGCGGCAGCGCTCCCACCGCCGCCCCGGGACGGGAGCACCGAAGGGTGATTACCTCCCGCAGAGCTGGGCCAGCAGCACCAGCCCGATGAGAAAACCGGCCAGCCCGAGGTAGAACTTCGACCGGCCGCTCAACCGCGGCGCGGGGCGGTCCACGTCGATGAACCGGCCGGCGGCGGCCCCGAGTCCCACGGTTTCGGTCAGGTAGTCCGATTGACGCTTGATCCGCCTGAGGATCGCTTCGAGATCGGCCGCCGCCACGACCCGTCCCAGCTGCGGATCGTACACGCTCAGCTCCCAGCGCTCGGCCCAGGCAAAAGCGGTTTCCGTAAGCAGCACGGCCAGCGCCTCTCCCGCACCCGGGGGAACGCCGAGATCCAGGCCGAACGGCGTGCTCGGGGCCGGCGCGGCCCACTGCTCCTCCGACCGGGGTTGAAGAAGGACGCTGAGCTCGCCGGCCTCGCCTCGCAGGACGAAACCGCCTTGGTCCGCGCGGGCCACGTCCGGGTCCTCCTGCAGCTCCTCGAGGACCCGGCGGGCCTGATCCGCTGGCGCCTCAAGGCGGAGAAACAGCTCGTACTGCATGGCAGGCACACCTTAGCGGACATCGCCGACGAGTGGCCAGTAAAGTCTTCGTCGCCGTTGGCGGTGTCGACGAGAACTGCAGGCGGGGGCCGTTTCCGTGTACAGTGGCTGCCATGGTGGATCAAGCGCTCACCCTGGGAATCGACGAGGCCGGTCGAGGCGCCGTGCTCGGTCCACTCGTCATCGCCGGCTGCGCGCTCACGTCCCGAGCCGCCGACCGGCTGGCCCGTGCGGGAGTGGACGACAGCAAGGGGTTCGGGCCTCCGGAGCGAGCCCAGGCGATCCGCGCCGAGCTCGCCGCGCTCATCGAAATAGAGGCGGCCTGGACCAGGATCGTGATCGTCGATCCCGAACGGGTAGACGCCAGCGTGCGACGAAAGCGTCTGAACGTGCTGGAACGGGAGGTGGCCGAGGAGATCATTCGCGGCGCGCCGAGTCCGGTCAGGATCGTGCTCGACGGTGCGCGTCTCTTCGGTCCCCTGTGTCTACGGATACCCAACGCCGTGGCGCTGGATCGTGCGGATCAGCAGGAGATCTGTGTGGCCGCGGCATCCATCCTGGCAAAGACCCGACGAGATCGCTGTTACGACGAGATCCGCGCCCGCTACGAGCCACTGCTCGGGCCGATCCGCGGGCAGGGGTATCCGAATCGCGCCACCGAACGCTTCCTCAGAACCTACACGGAGCGCCACGGATGCCTGCCCCCGGAGATCCGCCGGTCCTGGAGCTGGGAGCCTCTGAAGGCGTTCACCACCGCCGACGAGCGGGGTGAAGCCCCCACGCTCGATTTCGACAGCTATTGATACGCGTCGGCCGCGGCCCGGACACGGGCGCGGGGGGGGGCGCGGCGCGCCGGGCGGCGCTTCGCCGGCCGGCGAGCCCTGCGCGCACTCTTGGTGGCGATGCGGCTGCGCTGCCGCCGAATTTCTGCGAGCCAGCGATAGGCGCTCTTCCGCCACTTGGGGTGCTCACTCATGAGCTGGCGGATCAGCAGCTCGGCCTGGTCGAAGTTCCCCCGGGCGAGCTCACAGCGGGACCACCCGAGCAGGGCGTCGGCCCGCCCCAGATACCCGCGGTGCTGCCTGACCAGCGAGCCATACAGCCGGCAGGCCGTGGCCACCTTGCCCTTGGCCAGGTTCTTCCGGGCCTCGTTGTGCAGTGCGGGAGGGGTGGCCTTGCCTGAGGACGACGGCGCCTCCTGGAGCTGCTTCGGGGCGGGCTTCTGCACGACCTGGGCTTTGTCGCTGCCGTCTTTCGACCCCTGCTGCGACACCGCCAGCGCCGGCTTCTTCGGCGCCGCGTGGACCGGTGCGGCCAGCGGTGCTAGGTTGGTTTTGAAACGCGGCTCGCGGTTCGCTGCAGCGCGCTTGGTCTTCCGCCCCCGCAGACCGTCCAGGGTCAATCGGCGCGCCCGACGGTCCTTGCCGGCGATGGCCCCAGCCTTGTAGTTCCGGTTGTCGAGCGGTCGGTCGGCCACCTGCCTGAGCACCAGGGCCGCCTTGTTCTGCTCTCCGGACTTTAGCGTCGCATCGGTGAATTGGTCCTCGTCGGCACGCGCCGCGCCGCGCAGGGGCTTTTCATCTCTGCTCCGCTCGGCAACCGCGGTCGAACCCTTGGGCTGAGCCGTCCGAGACGCGGGCACACTGCGCCCCTCGGATCGGGAGATCGGAGCCACCTGATCCCTGCTCGTCGGCCCGGCCGGATCCTCTGCCTTGCGGAAGAACACGAAGGTTCCCACGCCGATGACCAGCACCGCCATCACGGCAACGCCCGCGGCTGGCCTCAGAATCAGCTGGGGCAGACCGCCGAACAGACGGGACCACAGCGATTGGTGCGCCAGGGCCGCCTGTTTGAGAAGCCGCTCGGTGGTGGCCACGGACGGGGACAACTCTTCGGATTCCTCCCGGTACAGCTTCAGGATCGAAGCAAAAGACGAGGCCTCGCCAGCCGCGTCCTCGTCAGCTTCGAGCTGCGCGGCGAACGCCTCACGTTGTGCGTCAGAAAGGTCGTCATACAGATAGTCGACGACTCTGTTGTCGATGTCCGGCGTCTTCACTGTCCTCACCGTGCCCGCCAGGTCATAGCATACCACATTTCAGCCGCGCCACGATTTCCTGCGGGGCCCCGCCCCCGGTACGGGTACGGCCACCCCGGCTGTGACGCGCCGCCTGGCGGGCGGCATTCCTCTCATCGAACGAGGCTCGCGGCTCGAACCTAAGGCTCTCTGCCACTCGCCTGAGCCCGGGGCGTAAGCCCTGGACTCCAGCCCCGGGCGAGCGACCCTCTCGCCACGCGGCCACCTCCGACATCAACGCACAGCCGGGGCGAATGATCTACCAGGCCGGCAAATTTGGTGTTTGGTCTGGTGAACACATACGGCCCGGAATTACGGCACGTCATCGCTCCTGCGCGCCCACCACACCACAGAAATCACGGCCACCAAGGACGCCAGGAGCACCCAGAAATACAGACATTTCGAGTCCCGAAAGTAGTCTGAGAAGGCCACCCCAAGGCCGATTCCCGCCAGCCCACCGGTCCCGGTGCGCACCAGATTGCTCCCATGGCCGCCGAACAGCATCGCCCCGGACCAGTCGATCACTGCCGGTGTGACCGAAGCAAAGGCCACGAGCCAGCGCCATTCGGATTCGAACCGCCCCACGCCGATTTCGAATCCGACCACGGCCAAGAGCGCCGGATACAGGCCCAAGCAGCGCGCGCAGAGCAGCAGCGAGCTCCAGGGGAGCCGATAGCACCGGTGGGCCTCTCCCGGGCCGTGGTGTGAGAGCAGCAGGCGCCAGAACCGCTGCGGATCGCTCACGGGACAGCCTCGCACGCGCCCGACTGTCGGCAGATCCACTGCCCGAGCCGTGCGAACTCAGCCACGGAGACCTCTTCCGCGCGTTGATCCGGTGAAATACCGACCTGATCCAGGGCCTCGGAGCAGGTCGTCCAGGGCCATGGCGCCCGCGCTTTCAAGCCGTTGCGCAGCGTTTTTCGTCGCTGGCCGAAGGCGGCCTTGGCGAGCCGATCCTGCGTCAAGAGACAGCAGGGCGGCAACGCGTCCCGGGGAAAAAACCGCAGCACGCTCGCCGACACCCGGGGTGCAGGGTGAAAGGAGCCGGGGGAGACGTCGAACAGCCGTTCCACGGTCGCGCGCTGTTGGGTCACCACGGTGAGCAACCCGTAGGTCCGTGAGTGTGGCGCGGCCGTGAGACGCAGCGCCACCTCCCGCTGGAACATGAGCACGAGCCGCGCCAGATGCGTTCGCTGGTCCAGCGCCTGCCGCAGCATCGCGCTGGCCGCATTGAACGGGAGGTTGCCCACCACCAGCAGTTGACGCCCCGCACGACCGGCAAGCTCGGCATAGTCCAGTTGTGCGCCATCGACGCCCAGGATCTCCAACACCTCGGGCCGGGCCGTCCGCGAGGGCAGCTGCTGGGCGAGAGCTCCATCCAGCTCCACCGCCACCAGATGCGCGCAGCGCTCGCTGAGGGGTGAGGTCAGCGCCCCCGGCCCCGGGCCGAGCTCCACCACCCAGTCCCGGGGGCCCGGATCCAGTGCGCGGACGATCTTGTCACGCACCCCGGTGTTGACCAGAAAGTTCTGCCCCAGGGAGCGCTTGGGACGGGGAGGGTCGTCGCAGCTCATCCGCCAACCCAGTTGGCGGTGGCGTTGAGTCCCAGATCCGCAAACACGCCGCAGGCGAGCTGGCGGTGGCCGGCAACGGCGACCATCGCCGCGTTGTCCGTACAGAGCACCGGTGGAGGGATGAACAGCTCCGTTCCCTGCTCACGGGCCATGAGCTCGAGCGCGGCGCGGAGACGGCTGTTCGCGGCCACCCCGCCCGCCACCACGAGCTGCCCCAGCCCGGTGGCCCGGGTGGCGCGGCGGGCCCGGGTCACCAGCACCTCGACCACGGCCTCCTGAAAGCTCGCGCAGAGATCAGCGAGCGCTTGGTCATCCGCCGGAGGGCCCAGACGTTCCAGGTGCTGTTTTACCGCGGTCTTGAGGCCGGAGAATGAGAAATCCCACTCTTGGCGCCCGCGCATCGCCCGCGGAAATCGGATTGCCGACGGATCGCCCGCAGCGGCGAGTCGGTCGACCACCTGACCTCCGGGATAACCCAGCCCCAACATTTTTGCGACCTTGTCGAAGGCCTCCCCGGCCGCGTCGTCCCGCGTGGCGCCCAACACCTCCAGCTCATGCGGCGAGCGCCGCACGCCGAGCATGGTGTGACCGCCGGAAACCAGCAGGCACACGTGGGGAAACTCCGGCGTCGGAGCTCCCCGGCGAACAAAGGCGCTCTCCAGATGCGCCAGCAGGTGGTCCACGGCGAGCAGGGGTTTCCGGTGCACAAAAGACAACGCCTTGGCAAACTGCAGTCCCACCAGCAGCGCCCCCACCAGGCCGGGGCCGGTGGTGACCGCGATCCCGCTCAGGTCAGAGGCGCTCACACCAGCCTCGGCCAAGGCCCGCCTGGTGACCGAGACGATGTTCAGGATGTGCTGCCGCGAGGCGAGCTCAGGCACCACGCCACCGAACTCGTGGTGCACGTCTACCTGAGACGAGATGATGTTGGAGCAAACCCGGAGCTCTTCGTCGACCACGGCCGCAGCGGTTTCGTCGCACGAGCTTTCGATTCCGAGCACCAACACCCCGCTGCTCATTGCCAGGACCCCGCTATTTGAGCTTGGCCAGCTCTTCCCTGGCGAACCGCGCCCACGTACACTTGGGGCAGAGCGCGAGATACCGTTCCAGCGCAAAGGCGGCTTCGCTCTTTCGCTTGAGCGACACCAGACTGAAGCCCAACCTCATCCAAGCGTCGGCGTTGTTGGGCTGGTACGTAACCGCCGCCCGGGCGCTCTCCGCCGCGAGCTTGTACTTCATTTGGTCGAGCTGCCGCGTGCATTGCCGGTAATGGTAGTCTCCAAGCAGCTTCTTGGCCTGCACGTTGTCCCGGTCGACGGCCAGCACCTTCTCCGAAAGGGCGATCGCCTCGGCGGCCTTGCCCTTCTTGAACAGCTTCGCCGCTTCGGCGAGCTGCCGTTTGAGCTCCTCCACGTTGACCTCGGGCCGCTCCGGGACCGCGGCGTCCGCCACGGCCGGACGCCTGGTCGTCGGGCCCGCATCTGCGGCGCTGACCGCGCCTGCGTCGCTTCCGCCGGACGCGACGGGCCCGGAGGGTGTCTTGGCCTGCTTCTTTCCGCCGCCCCTCCGCTTCAGCAGCACCACCAACCCCACCACCACGACCAGACCAACGAGCAAGAGCAGCCACAGGGTCGTACGCTTCGACCCCTTCAGCGCCTCCAGGTCGTACGCCAGCTCAGCGCTCGACATTTCGACCGGCTGATTCGCTGCCTCGGCGTAGACGCGATCCTCAGGCTCGGAGGCCTGCTCATCCGGTCGTTCCGATGTGGCGCGGATCGACACCGTGGATCGCTCCGCCCGTTCCATCCGCTCCGCCCGATCATCCTCCTGCGCTGCTGCTCGTGCCGACGGCCGCGCTTCACCAGACTGCTCTTCCACCGCTTTAGAGGGCTCGCTGACATCCTCCCCGGGGTCGTCCTGTTCCTTCGGGACGGGGGGCGTCGCCCGCATGGCTGCGGTCTTTCGTTCGTCCCGCGCTGTCTTGATAGCGCCCGTCTCAATCACGCCCGAGACATCGACCTGCACCGGAGCCGGCTTTGGCTCCGGCTCCGACACTGACACCTCCACCGAGAGTTTCGGAAAGTCCACCGGCTGCGGCACCCGATGCCGCGGAGTGATCACGATTTCGCCCGAAACCGCCGATCCGGGAGCTTCCCGCACCTCCTGCACATCGAGCCCTTCGAGGAAGGGAATTTCGCGCTCCGGTGCTTCTATCGCAGGCATTTCCTTAGAAATTCTAGATAGATCCTTGAGAATCGGCTTGAGCTCCAGGGGCTCGACCGGCGGAAGCGGGCGGGGAGCCGGCATGGACGAAGGCATCGGCTTGATGGCTTCGGCTGAGCGTGAAACTTTCGCCTTCTCTTTGTCGCCCTTCTTTTTCGTGGGCTTGACGGCGGTCCTCTTGTCCGTTCGGATCTGAGGCAGCGAAAACTCTGCCAGCTCCTTCCGTGAGACAGGCGGCTTCGACTCTGGCACTGCTGCAGGCGCGCCAGGTAGCCCTTCCGCCTCGGCCGACTCGTCTGGCGGCTGCACGGGCGCAGACTCAGCCGGCGGCGCAGGCTCAGCCGGCGGCGCAGGCTCAGCCGGCGACGCAGACTCGGTCGGCGACGCAGACGCGGTCGGCGACGCAGACTCAGCCGGCGACGCTGCAGGCTCAATCGGTCGAACCGGCGCGGGCTCGAGGGAAAGCTCCTCACCTACGGAGCTGAGCTCGGCCGCTTCGGCGCGAGGGTCATCGGCAGTCTTCTGCTTGGGTAGATCAAAGGTTTCGTCCAGAGCAGCTTCGACGTCATCGAACTGCGCCGGGGTTTTCTCCCGCTCCCGGCCGTCCATCGAAACCCTGGCTTGAAACGGCTCCGCCTGGCTGTCACCCAGGCCCGAATCCAGCTGCGGATCGCCCTCGAAACCCTCCCCGACCGGGTGCTTCACATACTGACCCAGGCCACGCTCCGTGATCCGGCGCGGTCGGCGCTTGGCACGGGTGGCGTTCATCTCCTCGAGCGCGTCTGTTTGATCCTCTGGCCTGGGCGCCCTCTTCGCGACCCCGGAGAAGGCCGCAGCGGCCGCCAGCGGATCGCGCAGCCAGCCCTCCAGGGAGGGCTGGACCTCTTCGTCGACCGGCTCCTCCAGTTCAGCAGGCTCGTAGATGAGCCCCTCGAAATAGAGTTTGCTGATGAGCTGCAGGGTGTCCAGGTCCGGTAGCTCGCAGTCATCCACCACCTGCTGGAGGCTGCGTTGGCTGTCGAACAGCCGCAACACCTGGTTGACCTCGTCCGGAATTTCGCTCAAGCGGTCGGAGAGCTCGCGGTAGTCCACTTCGAACACCGACGACAGAGGCGGCAGCTCCTCAAGGAGACGGCCCCATTCGTCCATCCGACGCAGTCCCTCCATCAGGAGACCCTGGTTGGACAGGGGTATGGCTTCCTCCCGGTGCACGCTCTTGAATTCCACCTCAAACTCGCCATCAGACCAGATGAGAAGCCGGTAGATGGCGTTTTCGCCCCTGAGACGGCCCAGCTCCGCGTCGATCACCTTGCCGTTGCGGAAATAGACTGCGCCCGTGACACCCTCCGGGTTGGAGAAATGAATCGCCCCGGACTTGCGACTGATCTCGATGGTCTGTATCAGGTCGACCACGGCCATGTCGGCCAGTGATCCCTCGAATTTGGTGCGGCTGTCCCGACGCTTGATCCGCTCCCGCTGCGCCTTCTGCAGCAGGATTCGGACCCGGGTCACGATCTCCTTGATGTAGATCGGCTTGGTCAGATAGTCTTCCACGCCCAGCTCGAGGCCCCTGATCTTGTCCTCGATGGACTTCTGGCTCGTGAGGAAAATGAATGGAATTGCTTCCCAGCTCGGGTTTTCCTTGAGTCGACGACAGAACTCGAACCCGTCCATCTCGTCCATCCGCGTGTCCGAGATGATCAGATCGGGATCCATCATCTCGACCTTCTCGATGGCGTCCACGCCGTTTTCGGCGGTCGTCACCACATAACCAGCCTTTTTGAGGCTGACCTCGAGGACCCGGAGACTGCGTTGGTCTCCATCAACGAGCAGTAGACTCTGCTTAGCCAAATATCTTCACCGAAAACAAATGCCAACCCAGAAGGGCAACAGCGAGGATTTTACCGTAATATATCGTCGTGTCTATTTCAAGCTGGAGACTGCGTTGGATTTCTTGTCCCAGATCCTCAGAGAGAACATCGCCCAGGACGCCCAGCGCCTGGGCTGCCGAGTGACTGACGAGCAGCTGAACAAGCTCTCGGAGTACGTCGAGCTGCTCTTGCGGTGGAACCGGCGCATCCGGCTCGTCGGGGCTCGGGACGTCGGGGACGTGGCCGGAGTGCACGTGGCTGACGGACTCGCACTCGCCTCGCGGCTCCAGGGGCAGCTCAGGCAGGGAATTGGGCGTTCCTTGGAAAAACCGTCCCTGGTGGACGTCGGAACCGGCGCTGGGCTCCCCGGGCTTTTACTGGCCACACTTTTGCCGGAGCTGCAGGTCACGCTCTGTGAGATCGCCGAGAAGCGGGTCGCCTTCCTGCACCAGGCTCGGCGCGCGCTGGGCGGCTCCTTTCAGATTTTTCACGGGGACGTACAGACCCTCGTGGAGCAGGGAGCGAAGTTTGATCACGCGGTGTCCCGGGCGACCTTCGAACCGAGCGCTTGGCTGACGCTCGCGTGTACTCTGGTCACGAGCAGGGGCACCATCTGGGTGATGATGACCGAAAAGCAGCATCAACAGTGGCGCCACGAAGGTATCGAGCATCGGTACCAGGTGCAGAATAAGGAACGAGTGCTCATCGCCACCCACCGGTAGAAGTTTTCACGCGAGGGCGCCGGATTCTTCGAAAACCACTCCGCCGTCGCCATAAGTATTTAAGATTATTTGTGTTTTGTTTACATGTCGGCGAGTGTTTCACGTGAAACATCCGCGATTGTAAACCGCCAGGCGCTGGAAGGGTTGACAATCCTCGTCCTTTGTCGAAGCTGGAGGCCATGGCTTTCCCCGCAGAACCGCAGTCTGACGTCGGGTACCCAGGGGAAACTCGGTCTTTGACCTGGATTGAGGAAGACCTGCGGCAGCTGGAGCGTCAAGGGCTGCTCCGCACTCTCTGTACCAATGGAGGACGACGCCCCGCGGAAATCCTGATGGGTCAGCGCTGGCTGACCAATTTTTCGGGCAACGACTACCTGGGCCTCTCCACCCATCCCGACTGTGTGGCCGCTGCCCAACGCTGGGCCGCGCTCGGCTGCGGCGCTGCGGCGTCCCGGGTGGTCACCGGCGGCATTCCACCCCACGGTGAGCTCGAGTCCCTACTGCGTCGGATCATGGACACGCCGTCCTGTCTCATCTTTCCTTCCGGCTACCAGGCCAACGTCGGGACGATCTCCGCCCTCCTCTCTCCGGGTGATCTGGTCTTCTCCGACGCCGAGAATCACGCCAGCATTGTTGACGGCTGCCGCCTCAGCGGCGCCGACATCCGGATCTATCCCCACTTGCGCTGGGAGCTCCTCGAGGAGCAGCTCCGCGCACGCACGTCCGGCAGGCGCTTGATCGTCTCGGACACCGTGTTTTCAATGGACGGCTCCCTGGCCCCTGTCGCCCAGCTCGCGCGTCTGGCCCGGGAGTATGACACCCTCTTTCTCGCCGACGAAGCGCACGCCATCGGCGTGATCGGTCCCGAGGGCAGGGGGCTCTGCGCCGAGCAGCAGGCCCACGCCGACGTCCTGATCGGAACCTGCAGCAAGGGGCTCGGATCCCATGGCGCATTCGCTGCCAGCAATGAAGCCATCGCCCAACGTCTCGTCAACAGAGCCCGGGCTTTCATGTACACAACTGCGCTTCCACCAAGCGTGCTGGGCGCCTCCCTGGCTGCCCTCGAGGTGGCTACCGGCGCCGAGGGCGAGTCGCTCCGCCGTCGCGTGGGCAGCCTGGCCGAGCAGCTGCGCAGCGGTCTCCGGGAGCACGGCCTCGAACCCACCGGGGACGGCACGCCCATCGTTTCGCTGAGCTTTGCCGGCGCCGGCCGGGCCACCGAGATCAGCCGCCTCCTGCAGGAAAAAGGCCTTCTGGTCTGGGCGTTTCGTCCTCCCACTGTGCCTCACGGCACCTCCCGCCTGCGAGTGTCGCTCAGCGCGGCACACACGGATCACCACCTGGAACGTCTGACAACGGCACTGCTGGCGGCGCTTTAAGCTCGCGCCGGCCGCCAGGCAGACACGACGAGGTACACGATGCAATCCCTGGTCGAGCTGGACAAACGCCATCTCTGGCATCCCTTCACGCGCATGGCCACCTGGCTGGAGGAGGAGCCGCTCATCATTGAGCGCGCCGAGGGACACTACCTCTACGACACCCAGGGACGTCGCTACTTCGACGGCGTCAGCTCCCTGTGGGTGAACCTCTTTGGTCATCGTCGCCCAGAGCTGGACGACGCAATCCAGCGCCAGCTCAGGCGCGTGGCGCACAGCACGCTGCTCGGTCTGTCCGGCGTCCCGGCCATCGAGCTGGCCGCGGCGCTGGTGGACCGAACCTACGCTCGCCTCAGCCGCGTGTTCTACTCTGATAACGGTTCCACAGCGGTGGAGGTAGCGCTCAAGATGGCCTACCAATACTGGCAGATCGTCGGCCGTACCGAAAAACGCCGGTTTCTGGCCCTGTCCGACGCCTACCACGGCGACACCCTGGGCTCGGTCAGTGTGGGCGGGATCGACTTGTTCCACCGCATCTTCCATCCGCTGCTGTTCAACGTCGCCCGGATCCCCTCCCCCTACTGGTACCGCCACGGAGCGGGCGATGATCCCGAGGCCTGTCGCAACGACTGTCTTCAGGCCCTGCAGCGCACCCTGGCCGAGCAGGCCGACGAGCTCGCCGCCCTGGTCATCGAGCCGTTGGTGCAGGGCGCCGCGGGCATCATCGTGCACCCAGAGGGCTATCTCCGCGAGGCGGTGCGGCTCTGTCGGGAACACGATGTGCTGGTGATCTTCGACGAAGTGGCCGTGGGATTCGGCCGCACCGGGACAATGTTCGCCGGGGAGCAGGAGGGTGTCGAGCCGGACCTGCTGGCATTGGCAAAAGGTATCTCGGGTGGCTACCTGCCCCTGGCCGCAACCTTGGCCACTGAGCAGCTCTTCGAGGCCTTCCAGAACCACGAAGGGGAGCTGGGCACGTTTTTCCACGGGCACAGCTACACCGGGAATGCGCTGGCCTGCGCCGCGGGCCTGGCGTCTCTCCAGATTTTTGAGCGCGAGGACATCCTGGACGGAGTCTTGCGCAAGGCCGGGCTGCTGAAGCAGCTGCTGGAGCAGCAGGTTGCTCCGCTGCGACACTGCGGGCAGATCCGACAAAAAGGGCTCATGGTCGGCATCGAGCTCGTCAGGGATCGCGCGTCCAGACAACCCTACCCCGCCGAGGCGCTCGTCGGCGCCCGGGTGTGCAAACGAATTCGCGAGCTCGGGGTCATGCTGCGACCCTTGGGTTCGGTGATCGTTCTCATCCCGCCGCTGACCACCACCGAAGAGGAGCTGGCGCACCTCGTCGGGGCGACGGCCCGGGGAATCCGCGAGGAGACGGAATGACCGCCCGACTCCTGGCCGTGATCGGAACCGACACCGGTGTGGGCAAGACCGTGGTGGGTGCCGGGCTGATCCATGGGCTGCTTCAGGCAGGACGATCCGTGGCCGCCTTCAAACCTGTGGAAACCGGGCTGACGGCAGACCGGAGGCCCGGACACCTGACCGGAGACCCGGCTGATCCACCGGACTGGCTGCTGCTGTCGAGGGTGAGCGGTCAACCTGCTCAAACCTGCCTGGGAGAGTCGTTCCCCCTCCCGGCCGCGCCCCTCGCAGCGGCTCGAGATTCGAATCTGATCGTCAATTTCCCAGCGTTGGACCGCCGCCTTGATCTGTTGATAAATGCGTATGATTTCGTGGTGTTAGAGGGGGCCGGCGGGCTTTGTGTCCCCTACACGGAAACGCTGCTCTGGGCTGACATTGTACAGCGCTGGGCCGCGGACTGCCTGGTTGTCGGACGGCTCGGGCTTGGCACGCTCAATCACACCCTGCTCACCGTAAACGAGCTGCGTCGCCGACGGGTATCTGTGCTCGGAGTGATCCTCAACACCCTCGCTCCACCCGGTCCCGAGGCCGAGCAGACCCCGGGACTGATCCAGGAGCTCGGGCAGGTGGACGTGCTCGACGTGGTGCCCCAGGGCGTTGTCGAGCCCCGGCTGCTCTCCGCACGACTTAGCGCCTGCGGGCTCCTGGATCGGCTCACTTCCCGATACAGAACCGGCTGAAGATCGCCTCGAGCACGTCCTCGCTGACGCTGTGTCCGCTGACCCGGCCCAGGTGCTCAGCCGCTTCACGGAGTACCAGGGCTACGAGCTCTGGCGGCTCCGCTGCGGCGAGTCCTACGCGGGCCTGCTCGAGCCGCTCGCGCACCGTCCAAAGCGCCGCCTCGTGCCGTCTCTCAGAAACGAGAGGCAGCTCGTCGAAGGCCGACTCCCCGGCGAAGCGCTCCAGGAGCTTGCGGCGCAGCTCCTCTACGCCGGCGCCCGACTTCGCCGAGGTCACAATCACGTGCTCCAAGGAGCCCCGGACGCCGCGGACCGCCGCCTCGTCCACTCGGTCGCTCTGGTTGAGCACTGCCCAGTGCTCCCCGTCGCCGAGCTCCCGTAGAAGCTCACGATCCCCGGCGGTCAATCCCTCGGCGAGGTTGATCACCACCAGCACGAGGTCGGCTGAGCGGGCTTGTTCCATGCCCCTCCTCCCACCCAGGGCTTCGGCCGCGTCCACCCCTTCGGAGCGCTGCCCCGCCGTGTCCACGATGGTCATCCGCACGCCACCCAGGGAGAGCTCGTCTTCAAGATAGTCGCGGGTCGTGCCCGGGGCCTCGTGCACGATGGCCCGCTCCCGGCCGAGCAGGGCGTTTAGCAGGCTCGACTTGCCCACGTTGGGACGGCCCAACAGCACCACCCGCGCGCCCTCACGGGCGAGCCGCGCTTCTCCCACCCTCGCGAGCATCGCGTCGAGCTCCCTGAGCAACGGGGTCAGCCGCGACTCCACCTCCAGCTGCGGAAAGACCGAGAGCTCTTCCTCCGGAAAATCCAGCCGCGCCTCCACTTCGGCGAGGACATCGATGCACCCGGCGCGCAGCCGCCCGAGGGCTTCCCCGAGCCCCCCGCTGAGCTGCCGCAGGGCGATCCTCCGCGCCCGCTCGCTCTGCGCCCCCACCAGGGCGCCCACCGCCTCTGCCTCGGTGAGATCGATGCGTCCGTGGAGATACGCGCGGAGGGTGAACTCTCCGGGCGCGGCCATGCGGGCGCCGGCCCGCTGCAGCGCCCCCACCACCGCCGCCACCGTGGCCGGGCCGCCGTGGGTCTGCAGCTCCACCACGTCCTCAGCCGTATAGGATCGGGGACCGCGCATGACGCAGACCAGCGCCACATCCAGCAGCTCCTGACCCTCGGGCTGAACCACGCGACACAGCTGCAGCTTGCGCTCCGGAGGCGCGCCCCGCAGCGCAGGAACGAGGCGGAGCGCAATCTCCAGGGCGGCGGCACCGCTCAGCCGAATCACCGCGATTCCCGCGGCCCCCGGCGGCGTCGCCACCCCGACGATGGTGTCTCGCTCGTCCGGCAGCATCCAGCCCCCCGCGGATCAGTCAGTGTGGTTCATGTACCACTGGTGAACCATGGTGAGCACGGTGTTGGTGAGGATGTACAGTGTGAGGCCGGAGGGCAGAAACAGCATGAAGAAGGTGAACATGGCCGGCATCATGTACATCATCATCTTCGCCTGGGGATTGTCCGCCGTGGTGGGCGTCATCTTCTGCTGCAGAAACATCATGGCGCCCATGATGATCGGCAGGATCGGAATCCCGTAGCCGAAGACCTGCACCGCGTCCGGCTTGGTGAGGTCGTGAATCCAGCCGAAGAGCGGCGCGTTGTACAGGTCCACCGAAACCATCAGCGCCTGATACCAGGCGATGTAGATGGGCATCTGCAACAGCATCGGCAGACAACCGCCGAGGGGATTGATCTTGTGGGACTTGTACAGCGCCCACATCTCCTGTTGAAAGCGCTGCTTGTCGTCGCCGTACTTCTCTTTGAGCTGGTCCAGCTCCGGCTTCAGCTTGGCCATGCCCTTCATGGAGCGCATCTGCTTCATGGTGAGGGGCGCGGTCAGCAGCTTGATCAGGATCGTGAGGATGATAATCGCCAGGCCCCAGTTGCCCACGACCTTCTGCAGCTTCTTCATCATCCAGATCATCGGCTGGCCGATGAACCAGAACAGCCCGTAGTCGATGGCCTCGGTGAGCTTGGCGTTGCTGTTGCCGACCCGCACCTGGTCGAGCTCCTCCGAGATCTTCGGCCCGGAGAACACCTTGAACGTCTTGGAGATGTAGCTGCCTTTGTGCAGAATCTGCTGGTCGGCGAAGGCCAGCCGCGCCATGAGCACGCCGGTGTCTGACTGCTTGGCGTCTTTGATGCCGTAGAGCTGGCACACCGTGTCCTTCTTCTCGTTGAGCGCCACGGCGAGCAGGAAGTACATCTCGTCCACGCCGGCCCAACGCACCTTGCCCGCGAAGTCCTGGCTCTTGGCCGGCGTGCGCCGACAGGCGCAGGTGGAGGCGTCACAGCCCATGCAGCCGCCCTCCTTTCCGTACATGCTCGACAGGGTGCGCATGAACACCTTGTCGCCCACCATGCACACGGCTTCCTTCTTGAGGGAGATGGGATTGAAGAAGCTGCGTTCCTCGGCGATGGTGTCGACCGACGGCACGTTCAGCTTCATCTTCACGGTCTGCGCCTTGGTGGTCCGGTTGACGATCTTGATCTCCATGTCCCAGGCGTAGGACGTGTCGGGGCGCACCCGGTAGATGCGATCAATCACCACCTCCGGCGGCGTCATGCCGGGGTAGGACACGGGCCAGCGGTAGCCGAACACCCACTGCCCGCGGTGCTTGACCGCGTGGGACTGCTTGCCCTGCAGGAGTACGAACTGCTTGCCGTCCCAGCGGAGACGCGCCCAGCTCTGGTACTCCCAACCGCCGCTCGTCCGCGGAAAGCGGAAGCTCGAGCCGTCGAAGTCGAGCCGAAAGGGCAGCCAATAAGAGCCCCAGGTGCGCACCAGGTTGACCTGCTGGACTTTGCCCTTGCGGGCCTTCTTCGAGATGCCCTTGGCCAACTCCTGGTACTTCTTTCCCTTGAGCACGAGATCCATGGGTGTGCCGCCCCAGGACGTGAACCGCATCCGCAGGAGCTTGCCCTCCAGCATGGTCACGGCCTCGGGCTGTCGGGCGGGCTGCTTCGCCGCCAGCAGCCCTCGCACCTGGGCGAGAACCCGCCGCGCCGACTTGCTCGACGGGTCGATCTGCACCGCGTCCTCGAGCACACGCACCGCCGCCAGCACGTCCGTGCGCTGCAGAAGCTGGCCGAGCTCGACGCGCAGCTCCACGTTCCCCTTGGCCAGCTCGGCCGCCCTCCAATACGACGCAACGGCGCTGTCGGTCAGTCCCAACGCCCGCTCGGCGCGCGCCAGGCCGAGCTGGCCCGCCGCGAGCTTCGGCAGCAGCCCCACCACCGCGGAATAGAGCTCCCGCGCGCCGTGGAACCGCGACGCCTTCGCCAAGGCCTGCCCGCCCAGCATCAGGGCCCTGGCCGCCTTCTCCGGCGCCCCCTGTTGCACGTACAGCCGGCCCAGCGCGCGGGCCACAGGGGCGCGGGTGGGATCGAGCCGCAGCGCGCGGTCGAGCAGCGTCTGCGCCTTCACCGACTTCGGGTCAACCAGGAGCTCGAAGCGGCCAGCCTGGAACATCGCCCACTGGTCACCGCCCTTGTCCAGCGCCTCCTTGCAGGTCGCTCGCGCCTGTGGAATCGTCTTGGCATCCACGAGCAGCCGGCACTGCTCCGCCAGCACCAGGGCCCGCTGAAGGTCTGACTTGGCCGCGAACAACGCGCGCCGGAGCAGCGGTCCTCCGGCAGCCGGTGTCTGGGACCGGGCCGCACAGAGCGCCTTCAAGAACGCCTGCTGAAAGGTCCTCACCGCCGCCGGCGCAATCAACCGCTGACCGGCTCGGTCCGCCTGCGCCGCAAACCCGTGCTCACAGGCCAACTGACCCAGGGCAAAGACGTCGGAGTTCTTGGCAGCCACCGAGAGCGCGTGCGTCAAAATGGCCTGCGCCGGCTTGGGCTGCTTGCGGTCCACGGCCATCCAGAACTTGGCCCGCAGCATCTTCACCGAGGAGAGGCCCTCGAACTTGAGGTCCGCAGCGGACACCCCTGCCGGACCGATCATGGGCCCGCCGGGCTTCACCGTGACACCTGCAGCGGGTTTCCCCGGTGCTTTCTTGCCGGGCTGCGGGGCGCCCTTTTGCGGAGCCTTGCCCTGCTGCATCGCCGGCTGCATCTTCTTGGCCGGCGTGGGCTTGGGGGCGTCCCCGTCGTCGCCCTTGATCCAGCGATAGCCGATGAGACCGAGCAGCATGAGCACGCTCACGATCATCACGGTGTACAGTTGTTTTTTTTCCAAGGGACAATCTCCGAGTCGTAAAAGCAGCGCTGGCTTAGGGTGGATCGTAGCCACCGGGATTCCAGGGATGGCAGCGCAGCACGCGCCCGACGGTGCGGTACAGACCAACGAAGGGACCGTACTTCCGAAGCGCCTCGACCCCATAGGCAGAGCAGCTCGGATAGAACCGACAGCGCGCCGGCACCAGCGGCGACACCAGCTTGCGATAGAGCAGGATCGGTACCAACAGCAGCCAGACGAGCGGGCGCTGCACTAGGACGAGGGCTTGTCTGCAGGGTGACCGACCTGTTTCCAAAACACCTCGAGCTGCCTCCGGATCGCCTGGTAGGTGGCCTTCACGGCCCGGGGCCTCGCAATCACGGCCACATCCAGGGGCGGTTGATCCGAAACGGGCAGCGTTCGCCAAACCTCCCGAATGAGCCGCTTGATCCGATTGCGTTGGGTGGCCTGCTTCGCCACCTTGCGGCTGACGGTCACGCCCAGGCGTGAAACGGTCCGCCGGGTCGCTCTCCACAGGATGACGAGATCCGACGTCACGCGGCGCTGTCCACTCTGCTGGACGGCCAGGTACTCCCACCGCTTTCTGAGTCGCCGAGACTTGGGCCAGGACTGCGATGGACGCTGTTCGCGCTGCCGCGTCACTGGGGCTCCCCATAATCCGTGTGGTTATTTCTTCGGGATGATGATGGAAATGCGCTTTCGGCCCCGCCGCCGCCGCCGGGCGAGCACCTGTCTGCCACTCTTGGTGCTCATCCGCTTGCGGAAGCCGTGGGTCCGTCGTCGGCTCTTGTTGTGTGGCTGATATGTCCGTTTCACGACGACACTCCTGGCAAGATGTCTAACGTTAGGGGTGCAGGCTATTATCAGGAGACTGGAGGTATGTCAAGGTCAAAAGGCGCCGAAACAGGGGCGCAACGCCTCACCCGCGCCGGAGATCCCGCGCGGATCGCCGGGAGACGAATGCACCCAGCAGATCTCCGGTCACCGGATCCACACCACGCGCGACGTTGGTGATCGTTCGGATCCCAAAACTCCGCTTGGCCGGAGTGCATCCTCCCGCAGACCGGGCTGATGGGGTGTGTCGCGTTGGGAGATGTACGTCAGACAGGCCTTTGCGATACGTCGACCGATGCCGCCCTGTAGTGATGGGGGTCCAAAGATTCCCTGCTGTTTGATAACATGTTTTCCTTAATAATTCTTTACCATTAGAATATTGTCACAGGTTCTCGAACGACCGCCCGGCGACCGGCAAGTGGTGTTGAAAAAAAAAATCTGAACGATTCAGAACGCATCCGTTTCAGCGTTTCTTTTGTCCTTGCCTCCTCGCCTTTGCGAATGGTACCCAGGATGTCCGATCCGATGCCCGGTGACCACCGGTGGTTCGCTGCTTCGGGGATTCGAAACGTTCCGCTGTGCCGCCAAATTGTCTGTTGGGAACTGGATCGGAACCATCGCTAACTACGATTAATTCTTTAAGAAACAAAGTTGTTCACAGCTGTGGATAACTGTGTGGATAACTCTGCGGATCTGCCACTGGCACCCGAAAGACAGGTATGCAATCCATCTGGAACAACGCGCTGAAGGCGATCGAAGTCAAGATGTCTTCCCGGAACTTCGATCTATGGATCCGCCCCCTTCAATTCGTAAAGCTCACTGACAACACGCTCACTCTCATGGCGCCCAATCCCTACCTCAGGGAGTGGTTTGAGGACAACTACCTCAAGTCCGTTCAGAGTGAGATCTTTACGCAGATCGGCAAGGACATCCAAGTACAGGTCATCGTGGACGACACGCCAGAGGCGACGCCGCAGCTGGCCAGTGTGAGGCCAGAGCCTGTTGCACAGCGGATCCACCGGCAGGTGTCCTCCGGGCAGGCGACGCTCAACGAGCGCTATCGGTTCGACAATTTCGTGGTCGGTCCATCCAACCAGTTCGCCCAGGCCGCGGCCGAGCTCGTCGCTGACATCCCCGGCACCAAGTACAATCCCCTGTTCATCTACGGCGGCACCGGCTTGGGCAAGACCCACCTCCTCCACGCCATCGGACACGCCTTGGCCGACCGCAACCCGGAGTGGAACATCACCTGCATCACGGCCGAGCGGTTCATGAATGAGTTCATCAACTGCCTGCGGCAGGGAAAGATGGAGGAGTACCGCGACCGGTACCGCAGCTACTGTGACGTGCTGTTGGTGGACGACATCCAGTTCATGGCGGGCAAGGATCACACCCAGCAGGAGTTCTTTCACACCTTCAACGCCCTCCACGACAAGAAAAAGCAGATCGTCATCACCTCGGACAAGTTCCCCAATCAGATGCCCGAGCTCGAGGAGCGCCTCAAGTCCCGGTTCCAGTGGGGACTGATTGTGGACATCCTTGCCCCAGAGCTGGAGACCCGGGTGGCCATCCTTAAAATGAAGGCCGAGCTGGATTCCATCCCGCTCCCCGACGATGTCGCCCACTTCCTGGCTTCACGAATTCGTTCGAACGTGCGTGAGCTGGAGGGCGCGCTGATCCGTCTGGCCGCCTTTTCCAGCCTTCAAGGCCGACCGATCACGGTAGAGTTTGCCGAACGCATCTTGAGCAACATGCTCACTCGGGGCACCGGCCAGATCTCGATCGAGCGCATTCAGCGGGAAGTGTCGACCTACTTCAACATCCGAACGAAGGATCTCAAGAGCTCACGGCGCCCCCGCGCCATCTCCTACCCACGCCAAATCGCCATGCACCTGTGCCGAAAGCTCACTCCGGCGAGTCTTTCTGAGATTGGCCGCCAGTTCGGCGGCAAAGACCACACCACCGTGCTCAGCGCGGACAAGAAGATGCAGTTGCTGGTCACGGAGGACGACACCACGAGACAGGCGGTGGAGGCCCTGGAAAGAATCCTCACAGGATAGCGTCGGCATCGTGTCGTGGACCACTATTCTGTTGACCACCCCGCGCTCCGGCCGTAAGAATGGGCGCGACGACGAGCATGTGACAAACCCGTTGAAGATCCGGTGGAGAATGTCTGGACAGTTTGTGCGGGTCTGTCAGAGCTAACCGGAATTCAAACTAATCACTTTTTACAAACGTCTTTTAATCACCATTTTGTTAATAAAATTTTCCAATACTTTTAGCGTGATAGTATGCTTAGTAACTTATCAACACAGCCTAATAAGACAACTGATTGATCTAGATTAATATAGAATAATATAAGAACGCTCAACGTGGGTCCAAGATCGAGGGTAACATGAAGTTCACCATCAACCAGAAGGAGTTTCTCAAAGGCCTATCCTTGGCCCAAGGGATTGCTGAGCGCCGAAGCACCATGCCCATGTTGTCGAACACGCTCATTGTTACCGAGGGAAACTCCTCCATCCTCTGTCGTGCCACCGACCTCTACACGACAATGACGTGTCGTTTGGAGGCGCAGATTGCGGTGGAAGGTGGGATCGCCGTTGGGGCGAAATCCATCTTCGAGATCGTGAAAAACCTCCCCGTCGAAGAGGTGCACGTCCAGAAAACGGATTCGAATCACGTCGAGCTTCGGTCAGGGCCGGCGCGGTTCCGCGTGGTGGGGCTGCTCAGCGACGACTACCCGGAAGTTCCGGCCGTTCCGGACAAGGGCTTCGACAAGCTGCCGATCCCCACCCTGCTGAATCTGATCAACCGCACGGCCTTCAGCGTGTCCCAGGACGAAACCCGTCAGCACCTGAGCGGGGTTTTAGTGGAGTGCAGTAAAGATGTGATTCGGATGGTTTCCACCGACGGTCATCGGCTGTCCAAAGCCGAGGAGGAGGTCAGTGGTGGATGGCCGCTCTCCGAGCCCATTCTCATCCCGAAGAAAGGACTCCAGGAGCTCAAGCGGATGCTGGAGGGCGGCGAAGGGGACTGTGAGCTGGCAGTGGACGATGGGGTGCTGTTCGCCAAATACGGAGAGGTCACGCTGTCGGTGAGGCTGATCGATTCCCGATTTCCGCCCTACGAGAAGGTGATCCCCAGCTCCAGTGACAAGAAGCTCGTGGTGGATCGCATCCAGCTCATCGACGCGCTCAAGCGCGTGTCCTTGATGTCGGAGGACCGCAACAAGGGGCTGCGCATGATCGTCGCCAGCGAAAAGCTGTCCATCGAAACCGACACGCCGGATGTCGGTGATGCCAAGGAAGATATTGAGATCGACTACGAGGGCGACACCATCACCATCGGGTTCAACGCCACGTATGTCATCGATGCTCTGTCGCGGATCGATGGCGACGAAGTGTTTCTGGAATTCAACGAGGAGCTGGATCCCTGCGTGATCAAGCCGGTGGATTCGGAGAATTTCCTCGGGGTGGTGATGCCCCTCCGACTCTGATCTCTCGATGCGTCTCCTCTCGTTCGAGCTGAACGACTGGCGGAATATCTCGTCGTGCAGGGTGGAACCGGGGCGCGGTATCAACGTGCTTTTCGGGGACAATGCCCAGGGAAAAACAAATCTTATTGAGGGGATCTACTATGTGGCGACGCTGCGGACCTTTCGACCTGGTCGGCTTGGACAGCTGGCGCGATGGGAGACCGGGGGCTTTCGACTGAGGGCCCGCGCCGAGGTTGAAGGTCGAGTCGTGCAGTTCGAGGTGCAGCAGCAGTCGGCGCAGCGCACACTGCGGGTGGATGGCGGCCCGGTGCCCACGACAGACGAGTACTTCGGCGGCTTCAACGTGGTGCTGTTCACGCCGGAGCACCTGGCGCTCGTGCGTGGTGAGCCGGCGGGTCGGCGAACCTACGTGGATCGAGCGCTGTTCAATGTGGAGGCCTCGCAGCTGCCGGTGGTGCGTCGATACAACCGTGTTCTCCGCGAGCGCAATGCGTTTCTCCGGCAAGCGACGGTCGTGGACAAGAACCTCCTGGACGCCCTCGACCAGCAGCTGGCCCACGCCGGGTCCACGCTGGTGTTTCGTCGGCGCTGGCTGCTGGAAGAGCTGGGTCCGCTTCTCGGTGAGGTGCACCGGCGCCTGACGGGCGGAGGAAAACAGCTGGAGCTCCGGTATCGCTCTCGCGGGCTGGGCGATGAACAGGACGTGCAGTCCGAAGTGGATCAACTCGGGGAACAAGCGCTTGCGGCGCGGCTCTGGGAGGCGCTGCGAGAGAAGCGCGGGGAGGACCTGCGGCGCGGATTCACCACGGTGGGGCCGCACCAGGACGACGTCGCCGTCCTGTTGGAGGGACGACCCGCGCGGCTCGTGGCGTCCCAGGGAGAAACCCGCACCATCGTGCTGGCCATGAAGCTCGCGGAAGTGCTCTGGATCCATGATCGTCGGACCGAGCCCCCGGTGCTGCTGCTCGACGACATCGGCAGCGAGCTGGACGAAACGAGACGGCGGGTGCTGTTTGACTACATCTACCGGATGGACTGTCAGACCTTTCTCACCACCGTGGCACCGGACAGCGTGACAGAGGGGGAAAATAGGGTGTATTATCATATTGTTGATGGAGTTGTTACGCCTCAGAAGTAGGGTGGTTTTCTGTACTATGCAATGCGTGAGTGAGGTATAATTTCCGCCCCAGAGAAGCCAGGGAGCCCCAGCGGGGCCAGGATCGCAATACGATGAGTCCAACAGACAGAGAAAATTCATTCCTTGAACGCAGTGCGGATGACTACACCGCGGACGATATCCAGGTCCTCAAGGGACTAGAGGCGGTGCGGACGCGGCCCGGGATGTACATCGGGGACACCGATGACGGCAGCGGGCTGCACCACCTGGTGTTCGAGGTGGTGGACAACTCGGTGGACGAGCACCTCGCGGGGTACTGCGACCAGATCAAGATCACAGTGCACTTCAGCGGGCTGGTGACCGTGGAGGACAACGGACGGGGCATTCCCGTAGACATGCACGAGGAGGAGGGGCGGTTCGCGGCCGAGGTGATCATGACCGAGCTGCACTCCGGCGCGAAGTTCGACAACTCGAGCTACAAGGTGTCGGGCGGGCTGCACGGGGTCGGCGTCTCGGTGGTCAACGCGCTCTCCTCGGAGCTCAAGCTGAACATCTATCGGGACGGGTTCGTCTACGAGCAGAACTACAAACGCGGCAAGCCCGTCTCCGAGTTCCAGAAGATCGGGCCCACGAGGAGGACCGGGACGACGATCAGCTTTCGGCCCGACCCGGACATTTTCGCCACCCTCGAATTCTCGTTCGAGCAGCTCGCCAAGCGGCTCCGGCAGCTGGCGTTTTTGAACCCGGGGCTGTGCATCACCGTTGTCGATCAGAAGGGCAACAACCGCCAAGACTTCGAGTATGAGGGAGGAATCGCCTCTTTCGTCGAGCACCTGAGCAAGAACCGGATTCCCATCCATGAAAAAGTGGTGCACTTCACCAAGACCCGAGAGGACATCGTGGTGGAGGTGGCGCTGCAGTGGAACGACTCCTACCAGGAGTCCATCTACTGCTTCACGAACAACATCCACAACAAGGACGGGGGCTCGCACCTCACGGGCTTCCGCAAGGCCCTGACCCGTACGCTGAACGTGTACGCCGAGGCGAACAAGCTGCTCAAGGACCACAAGACCAACCTCTCCGGGGACGACGTCCGGGAGGGAATCACCGCGGTCGTTTCGATCAAGCACCCGGACCCGAAGTTCAACTCGCAGACCAAGGACAAGCTGGTTTCCAGCGAGGTGCTGGGTGTGGTCGAGGCCGTGGTGAACGAGGAGTTCGGGGCCTATCTGGAGGAGAACCCCAAGTCGGCCAAGAGCATCATCCAGAAAGCGGTCACAGCAGCTCGCGCCCGGGACGCGGCACGCAAGGCCCGCGAGCTGGTGCAGCGCAAAGGGGCGCTGGACTCCTACTCCCTGCCCGGGAAGCTGGCAGACTGTCAGGAGCGGGATCCCGTGCACGCCGAGCTGTTCATCGTCGAGGGCGACAGCGCCGGCGGCACGGCCAAGCAGGGGCGCGACCGCCGGAATCAGGCGATCCTGCCGCTGCGGGGCAAGATCCTGAACGTGGAGAAGGCGCGCTTCGACCGGATGCTCGCCTCCCAGGAGATCGCCACCCTGGTCACCGCCCTGGGCACCGGGATCGGCGACGAGAGCTATGACGTCGATAAGCTGCGGTATCACTCCATCATCGTGATGACCGACGCCGACGTGGACGGAAGCCACATCCGCACCCTGCTGTTGACCTTCTTCTACCGGCAGATGCCGGACCTGGTGGAGCGCGGCTACCTGTATCTTGCGCAGCCCCCCCTGTACAAGGTCAAGCACGGCAAGCAGGTCATGTATGTCAAGAACGAGACGCAGATGGATGAGTATCTGCTCCGACGTGGGCGGGAGGGGCTGAGCCTTGTCAGTCGGGAAAAGGAGCTCGAGGGAGAGGCGATCGAGCCCTTCGTCAAGACGTTGAGAGAGTACTCACGGATGCTCAAGGGGCTGCTGCCGGAGGGAGATCCCGAGCTCCTGCACCTCGTGGTGGAGCGCGGCGGATACACCCGTGAGATGTTCGAGGATCGACGCGAGCTGCACGAGCTGGGTCGAGCCCTCTTGGGGCAGCTCGTCAAGGGGGGGCTCAAGAGCTTCGCCGTCCGGCCCGATCAGGAGGAGCTGGGCTTCGAGTGCGTGGTGGAATCCAGCGCCCAAGGCTCCCGCCGCAAGACCGTGCTGAGCTGGCCGCTGCTGTGCTCGGCAGAGTATTCCGAGCTGGTCCGAATGCACAGCCTGGCGGCCCAACAGCTCAAGCTCCCCTGTGTCGCTCGGAAGTCGGAGGTGGAAGAGAGATTTGAATCCTATCTACCGCTGATAGAGTATGTCGAACGGCTGGGGCGCAAGGGGATCACCGTCCAACGCTTCAAGGGACTCGGCGAGATGAACGCCGAGGAGCTTTGGGAGACGACCATGGATCCGGCGCAGCGCACCCTGCTGAAGGTGACTGTGGACGACCCCATCGCCGCGGACCAGATCTTCACGATTCTGATGGGAGATCAGGTCGAGCCCCGGCGCGATTTCATCTCGAACAACGCCCACAAAGTCAGAAATCTGGATATCTGAGGGAGCTACGCCGGGGGTAGACTGAGCCGATCCACGTCGCCTTGGATCAGCGCCGAGATCATGGCGGACGGGGAGTACAGAAGCCCGCCGACGAGCACCTGGTGGTCTCGGGGCTCGAGTCCCACCAGCCACGTGCCTCCGCAGGACTCGACGATCAGCTGCCCGAGCAGCAGGCAGCCGTCGTCCCGGTCGCTGCCAGAGAGCTTCCCTCGGAGCCGCTCCGCCAGAGCCGGCAGCGTTGTCGCCGGGGCGGGGTCGACCGTGCTGAGATGTTTTTTACGAAAGCGATCCGAGCGGCTGGAGATCGCACTGATCTGCGATCCGGCGCGGGCGTCGCGGATCACCTCCCGCATGACCCGCGCCTGTTCGAGGATGGCCGGGTCTTGATCGAGCTCCACCTCGTCGAGCAGGGTCAGCGCCTGGAGGAGCTGGCACTTCCTGACGAGCAGCACGGCCAGGTTCAGCTTGACCGTTGGTCGCTCCAGCCCGAGGGCCAAGGCGGTGTGCAGGTGCTGCTCCGCTTGATCCAAATCTCCTTGCTCCATGCGGAGCTTCCCGGTCACGAAATGGAAGACGGCCAGGTCGTCCACCCAGACCTTGGGGCGTGCGAGCGCGAGCAGCTGCTCCGCCTCGTCGGGGCGGCCGTCAGCGAGGAGGGCTGCGGCGTGCTGGATGCGCTTCAGCCGTCGAATTCTGCCAAAGAAGAGCAGACGCCAGAGCCAGCTCACGGTTGCCTCCTTCCGCTTACGCGTCGGCCGGCCACTCGGCCAGGAGCGTCAGTAGGGTCGCGACACCAAATCCGGTGCCCCCGGCCGGCCGGCCCGGCTGCGCCTTCTCGAGATACGCGGGGCCCGCCAGATCGACATGGACCCAGGGAGTTTGCCCGACGAACTTCTTGAGGAACAGCGCGGCGGTGATCGTTCCGCCGTAGCGTCCGCCTGCGTTTTTGCAGTCTGCCACCTGGCTCGTGAGCTGCTCGTCCAGGCGGGAGCGCAGGGGAAGCTGCCAAACCGCCTCTCCGGCGCGCTCGGCGGCCTCCAGGAAGGATTCACAGAGGCGCTCGCTGTTGCTCAGCACCCCGGCCACCTCGGGTCCGAGGGCCACCAGGCAGGCGCCCGTCAGGGTCGCCAGATCGATGATGTGGGTACAACCGATCTTTCGGGCGAAGGAGATGGCGTCGGCCAAGATCAGCCGCCCTTCCGCGTCGGTGTTGACCACCTCGACCGAGGGGCCGTTCAGGCCGTGAACCACGTCCCCGACGCGGTAGGCATGGCCTGAGGGCATGTTCTCGCAGGCCGGCACGATCCCGTGCACCTCGAAGGGGATGTTCCACCTCGGCAGGAGCGACATCGCGGCGAGCACGGTGGCGCCGCCGGCCATGTCGCATTTCATGTCCTTCATGGACGCCGTCGGCTTGAGCGAAAGGCCGCCCGAGTCGAAGGTGATTCCTTTGCCCACCAGCGCCAGCACAGGGCTTTTGGGGGCCGCAGCGGGTCGATGGGTGAGATGGATGAATTGCGGCGGCTCGTCGCTGCCCCGAGCCACTGCGAGGTACAGCGCCAGCTTTTGCTGGGCGCAGGCCTCGGAGTCCAGAATCTCACACTCCAGCCCGGCGTCGACGGCGAGCTGCTCCGCGCGCCGGGCCAGGGCGGTCGGGGTCAGCTCCCCGGCCGGCTCGTTCACCAGATCCCGCGCCAGGGTCACGGCCTGCGCCAAGGCCGGCGTGAGGGTCAGCCGGGCTTGGACCGTGTCGTTCGGCGGCGGATCGGAGATGAAGCACAGGGACGCCAGCGGCACGGACTCCCCGTCCTCCTTTCCCCGATGGCGGTCGAAGCGGTAGCCACCCAGCAGCAGGCCCCGCACGACGAGCTCCAGGTGCTCGTTCAGCTGCCGTTGCAGACCGAGAGTCAGCACGGCCAGGGTCTGCCAGCGGTTCTGGGCCGCGGCCTCTCCCAGGGCTTCGCCGAGGCGTAGCCACTCCTCCGGGCTCAACTCCTCCGCAGCGCCGACGCCTTGGAGCAGCACTCGGTCGAAGGGGAGCTTTCCGAGGGAGTGCAGCACCAACCGCTGGCGGGCTTTTCCACAGAAGGATGCCCGGTCGATCTCCTGGACGAGGTGTCCGTCCAAGGCTCTGTCGTAGTCGTCCAGGATCGCGTGCCGGAGCGGGGAGTCGCCCGCAGGGCAGAGGACCGCGAGGGTGTCGACCTCGGGCGTGGTACTCTGTGTGAACTCGAAATCCATGGGTTTCTCCGCAGGATGGGGCAACCACCGTAGAGCAGAGGTCGGGACGTGTCAACGCGTGCTCAAGGAGTGGAAGCTTCCGGCGCGTTCAGAGACACGGCAGGCCTCAGCCGCCCGAAAGCAGCTTGGAGCACGCCCGGGCGTC
This sequence comes from bacterium, assembly GCA_043825095.1. Classification (GTDB taxonomy): domain Bacteria; phylum Myxococcota_A; class Polyangia; order HGW-17; family JAJRWW01; genus JBDRSE01. Next base: position 54,595 of record JBDRSE010000156.1, on the reverse strand, counting down.
ACGGAAGGGGGCGGGTGTGTTGAGGGCGATCATGGGTTCAACGGTCGTTAGGGCCGCGTCGGCAATGCAGCTCAGCTCGTCTGCCGACAGGCCGTGCTGCCCACGGGCCCGCCCCAGAACGCGCAGATAGGCGGCGCCCTCGATGGTGTCTTCCTCCAGGAGTGGGTCGTAGGTGGGAACGAGGCGGAGCTCCCGACTCGCGGCGCGCAGATCGTCCAGGGACCACAGGCCCTGGAAGTCCCAGATCAGCCGCTCCTCCACCCCTCCGAGCCGCTCGGTGAAATCGCTGAGGCGTCGTCGGTTCTCAGCCGTGGGACGAAAGCTGGCCGGCAGCTGCAGAAAGATCGCAGAGGCGCCGAGACTGCGGGCAGTGCCCAGGGTCCAATCCCACGCCCGTTGCCCCAGCTCCCCGGTGTCGAGGGGCTGCGCCGGGAGCCGACCGTCCGGCTGGTAGCCGAGGGAGATCCCGCGGCTGGACGCCTCTCCGGCATGGGTGACGGCGCAGGAGGCGCGAAGGACGAAGGAGAAGGCGTCGCCGGCTCGCCGCCGAAGACGCCCCAGGACCTTGGCGCTGGGCACGCCGCGGAAGGACTCCTGGTACTCCAGGAGGCTCAGGGTGGCGAAGGTGCGGTCGGCCGGGCCGTCGAAGCCCACGGTACCGATCCGGGGTGCGATGTAGTCGTTCATGGCTTCACGTTGACATTCCTGGGTCGCGCTGTCTATCCTTGCGGCGATGGATCTTATGCAGCTGAAGCAGGATCTCAAGGGCCTGTCCACCATGGCCGAGGCGAGTCGCGAGCGGCTCCGGACGCTGGTGGAGCGACTCGCCGAGGTTCGCGCCACGCTCGAGCTCGTCTTGAAGCGCACCCCCGTGGTTCAACGCTCCAGCAAGTCGTAGCCCGACGGGGGTCAGCCCCGGCGTGGTGGGTCGGGTTTCTTCTCTGGCGAGGGCGCCGGGACGCGGGGCGGCTCCGTTGGATCCGGGGGATAGATCTTCGCCGGGGTTCCCGCCGGAAAGACCTCTACGGCAGTGTCGCCCTGCAGTGCCTCCACGGTGGAGAGCAAAGCCGCGGTCTTTCCGCCCGGGAGCAGAATCAGGGGAGGGGCAGCGCCGCTTTCCGAGCGGATGCGCTTCACGAGGGTCTGTAGCGCGGTTTTGGTGGTTCCCACCGGGGATCGATCTTGTGCGGTGGCGAGGTGGAGCCCCTTTGCGTCCAGCTCCAGGGAGGGTTTGGGCCTCACCACCCTGGGCGACAACCGGATCGGCAGGCAACAGGGGACCACGAACCGGCCCTGTCGATGCGCCTTCAGGCAGATTCTGGTCACGCCGAGTCCGCTGGCCAGCCGCAGCACCTGAAGCAGGGACGCGCTGTGAAGCCGGGTGTCCAGCGCCAGGATCAGCTGCTCCGGCTGCTTCCCTGCCGGGTGCGCCTCCAGCAGCCGACTCTCGAGCTGATGGCGGAGTCCCGCCAGGGCGTCGGCGGGAAAGCCCTGGAAGGGCTCCCGTTGCGTCACGACGGGGAACCCGTTCAGTGTCAGCTCCTGGGGGGTGATTGCCAGCACCGGTGCGGCGGGCTGCCGAAGGCGGCAGCGCTTCGCTCCATGGAGCTTCCGGGCGGCGCGGTGCTGACGCCGCAGCGGGAGCGTGTGCCCAAACAGCTTCAGTCTCCGGCCGTACTCCCCCAGGAGCCGCTTCAGGCTGAAATCGCCGACCTTGTCCGCGTGACCGGCGCGGAGATAAGCCCGGGTCACGGCCGTCAGGTCTCTGAGCAGGGCCTGTCGCAGACCGTCCATACAGGTGAACAGGGTGCGGTTGACGCCCAACTGCGGGAGTCGGGCGCGGCAGAGCTTCTCGGTGAAGGTGTAGCGAGCGGACGTCTCTGCCGGCGGGTCCGGCCAGCTGTAGAAGGTGGACCAGGCGTGCACCAGCATGGGCAGCAGGTCCTGCTCCTCAGCGCGCTGCTCGAACACCGTGTCGAAGGCTTCCACGGCCAGCCGAAGCTGCACCAGAACGCCCGTGCTCACCGGGCGGGTGCCCGCGGGGGGGACGGGACGTGAGGCGTTCCGGTCCTTGTCGCCGCAGGCCGCGAACAGGATGAGCAGGGGGACCAGGGCAGCCCGGCAGACCGCGGTCAGGCCGGGCGAGCGGAGGGATTGATGCGACAACGGGCGCGACTACTCGGGCTGCTCGTAGACAATGGCCAGAATTTTGGGGTTGGTGTCTCCGAGCCCGATGATCTTGTGCGGGATCTCGCTGTTGAAGTAGATGGCATCACCCGCGACCAGCCGGTGGGATTCCTCGTCACTGCGCCACTCGCACGCTCCCTCCAGGATGAAATTGAACTCCTGGCCCCGGTGCGAGGCCGACTCGATGTGGGAGTGGTCGCCGGTCTTCACCTCCACGTAGAAGGGTTTCATCATGGCGTTCGGAAAGGTGATCGTGAGGGCCTCGTAGTTGTAGTAGAGGCCCTCGTCGAGCCCTTCGTTTTTCTCTTGGGCGACCTTGATGCGATCCTCCCGGCGAATGACCTCGACAGGCTTTTTGGTTTCCTCGTCCTGGAAGAAGAAGCCGACGCCCACACCGAGCTCCCGCGCGAGGCGCAGGAGTGTCGAGATCGTGGGCATGGCAAACCCCTCCTCGATGGCCATCAGCCGCGCTTCACTGAGATCGCAGCGCTTGGCGAGCTGGATGGTCGTCAACCCATGAGCTTCGCGACGCTCGCGGAGCTTCTCCCCGATGTTCAGACCCTGAATTTCGTCGGTCATCCTCGGCTCCTGTCCTCGGCTGATTTGTCTCGGCGCGACGACTATAGGAAAATCGGGTCACGACTGCAAGATGAACCGGGGATCCGAGCAAAACTCCGTGGGCAGGGATCCGGTCGTTGCCCGGGGCCGTGCGAAGTGCTAGGCTTCGTGCCTTGCCGGAGGTGCAAAATGAGAAAAATCGTTATTATTTGTGGGCTCTTAGCGTTGGCGACGCTGCCCCCGCCGCAAGCTGCCGCCCGCCGCGCTCGTCCAGGCACGGCGCCGGAGATCAAGTTCGTCAAATACCAGCTCCCGAACGGGCTCGAGGTGATTTTGCACCAAGACAAGAGCCTGCCGCTCGTGGCGGTCAACGTCTGGTACCACGTCGGAGCCGTGGACGAGCGGCCCGGACGCACGGGATTCGCCCACCTGTTCGAGCACGTCATGTTCCAGGGATCGGCGCATGTGGGTGACGACCTGCACTTCCGCTACCTCCAGCTCGCCGGGGCGAGTCAGGTGAACGGAACCACGGGCTTCGATCGAACCAACTACTTCCAGACAGTGCCCCAGAACCAGCTCGCGCTGGCGCTGTGGTTGGAGAGTGATCGCATGGGCTTTCTGCTGCACGCGCTCACCCAGGCCAAGCTGGACAAGCAGCGCCTGGTCGTCAAGAACGAGCGTCGTCAGAGATACGACAACCGCCCCTATGGAGCGGCCGACGAGAAGCTGTGCCAGGCCCTGTTTCCGGCGCCGCATCCCTACGGCGGGTGCGTCATCGGCACCATGGCGGACCTGAGCGCCGCGTCCCTGGGCGACGTGAAGGCGTTTTTCCGCAGGTATTACGCCCCGAAAAACGCCACGCTGTGTCTGGCCGGGGACTTCGAGCTCGCGCCGGCGCGAGCCCTGATCGCCAAGTATTTCGGACCGCTCCACGGCGGGGCCAAACCCAAACGGTTGCTCCCGGCAAAGCCGGTGCACCGGAAAGCGCAGCGCATCGTGCTGCGTGACCGGGTGCGGTTTCCCAAGGTGATCATCGGCTGGGTGTCTCCGCCTCTGTTCGCCAAAGGGGACGCCGAGCTGGATCTGCTCTCGCAGGTGCTTTCCCACGGCAAGAGCAGCCGGCTGTACAAGGAGCTCGTGTACAAGCAGCGGCTCGTACAGGACTCGGTGAGCGCCTATCAGCGCTCCGCCCAGGCGGGCTCGATGTTCGTCATCTCCGCCCTGGCCAGCGGGGAGCACACCGCGCAGGAGGTCGAGGCAGGCCTGCTGTCGGTGCTGCAGCGCGTGGCGCAGCGCGGAGTGACGGCGGCCGAGCTGAAGCGGGCGAAGACCATCCAGGAGACCGACACCTTCCGCGCGCTGCAGAAGGTCGGCGCCAAGGCCAACCTGCTGCAGTCCTACAACCTGTACACCGGGAATCCGGGGTACCTGGGCAGGGACCTCGCGCGGTATCGCTTGGCCACCCGAAACGCGGTCCAGGCGGCGGCGCGGCGACTGGTCAACGACCAGGGGCGGGTGATCATTCACGTGCTGCGAGGTGCGAAATGAAGACGCTGCGCCTCGCGATCCTGCTCCCCGTCGTGTGGACCCTGCAGTGCACGCCGAAACCCGAGCCGACGCGGCCGCGGCGGACCACCGCCGACCAGCCGGCGCGGCCGCGCGCCGCGCGCCCCACCGCGCCCCGCCGCATCGCCCCCCGCCGTGTCGCCGCCCGCCGCCCGGCGCCGCGGCCGGTGGTCGCCTGGCGTGCGCACCCGCCGTTGCCCGGGCCTGCGCCGGCCATCGTGACGCCGAAGGTGGAGTCCCGGAAGCTGAAAAACGGGCTCACGGTGTTGCTCGTGAAGCGCCCGACGCTGCCGCTGGTCGCGTTCCGGCTGGTGATTCGCGCCGGCTCCCATGAGGACCGTGAGAAGGTCGGGGTGGCGTCGATGACGGCCGACATGCTGAACGAAGGGGTGAAGGGGAGCAGCGCCCTGCAGCTCTCCGAGCGAGCCGGGCAGCTCGGCACCACGCTCTCGACCCAGGCCGACGAGGACGGCACCCACCTGTCCATCGTCGTGCTCAAGCGGCACGCCCGGGCCGCGCTCCAGCTGCTCACCGGCGCCGCGCTGCGCCCCACCTTCCCGAAGGCCGAGCTCACGCGGCGACAGCTCGCGACCGTGAACCATGTCCGGAGGCTCTTGTTCCACCCCAACGCCGTGGCGAGTCTCGTTTTCCAGCGCGTGCTCTTTGGCCGCGGCCATCCCTACGGGCGTCTGGACACGGGCCGCCCCAAGGACATCCAGGCCCTCACCCGCGCCGATCTCGTGGGGTTCCACCGCTCCCACTATCGGCCCGACAACGCGGCCCTGGTGGTGGTGGGGGACGTGAGCTGGGACCGGGTGCTCCCCTGGGTGCGTCGCGCCTTCGGGGGCTGGCGCGCGTCGGGGAAGCCCGCCGCGGTGAGCGTCGCGCCGCAGCAGACCGCCGGGCGGCTCTTCCTGGTGAATCGACCCCAGTCGGCGCAGTCGGTGATCCGCGTGGGCGAGATCGGCCCGTCGCGTCGGCATCCGGACATGGTGCGGCTGCTGGTGATGAACACGATCCTCGGCGGGTCTTTCTCGAGCCGGATCAACATGAACCTGCGCGAGAAACACGGCTATACCTATGGCGCGTACTCGTATTTCAGCCTCAACCGTCGGCCCAGCCCGTTCCAGGTGGTCACCTCGGTGAAAACCGCTGTCACCGGACCCGCCCTCCGGGAGATCCTCCGGGAGCTCAAGAGCATGGCTGGAGGCAAGGTCAGCGCCGCCGAGCTGCAGCTCGCCAAGCAGTACCTCTCGGTGTCGGTGAGCGGCTGGTTCATCACCAACGAGGGCGTCTCCCGGGCCGTCTCGCGACTGTTCTTAAACGAGCTGCCGCTGGACTTCTGGACCCGGTTCCCGACCCGGGTCCGCGGCGTGACCGGGGCGGACGTCGCCGCGGTGGCGCGGCGGCACCTCCACCCGGCCAAGGTGAAGGTGGTGGTGGTGGGAGACGTGACCGCCCTCGGCGATTCGCTCCAAGGGCTCGGCCTCGGTCAGCCGACCCTGCTCAAGCCGTGACGGCCGGATCGCTCCTGTGTTATTGTGCCCGGCCATGAGCCGGGACTCTCGCGATCGCAATCACTTCGGCCGGCGGTCCTCCGCCCTGCCCACGCTGCTGTGCCTGCTCTTCGGTTTCTTTGTCGGGGGCTGCCCGAAGATGAAGAAGCGCGCCGAATACAACGCGATGCTCTGGACCGCCGAGGTCAACGAGAACATCGAGCGCATCTTTCAGGGCCTCGCGAACCACCACCGCCGCGCCAAGGAAAAGACCGCCTATCGCTTTCCTGCGGCCGGACCCACCCCGGCGCACATTCCCTGTGGCCGGAAGCCGCATGTCCCAGACAGCAAGCTCTGGCGCTCTCCCGGCTGGACAGGGATCGGCTTCTCCATCAACGAGAAATTCCGCTACCAGTATCAGGTGCTCAGCGTCGGCCAGGGCGCCGGAGCGAAGTTCACCATCCGCGCCCACGCGGATCTCGATTGTGACGGCGTGTACTCCACGTACGAACGCACCGGGACCATCGACGCCACGGGAAAGATCAAGGACGGCCTGCTCACCTGGGACAAGGCCAAGGAGATCGAGTAGCCATGCGCATTGCCGTGTTGGGCGGCGCCGGTGAGATCGGCCGCGCGGTGGTCGACCATCTACTGGAGCGCAGCGACGCGTCGGTGGTCGTCGCGGACGTGCGGGAGGAGGCCGGCCACCGGCTGGCCAAGCGGCTCGGACCGCGGGTGAGCTTTCACGCCATGGACGCCGGACGTGCACGGACGGTGCTGCGGGCCGTGGAGGGCTGTGCCGTGGCGATCAACTGCATCGGCCCGGCGTATCGCTTCGCGCTGCCCATCGCCAAGGCGATCCTGGACGCCGGGATCTCGGGCGTGGACATCTGTGACGACTCCACCCCGGTGGAGGGGCTGCTGGCCCTGGGCGAGAAGGCCGCGCGTCGGGGACTGGTCTACCTGACCGGGATGGGGTGGTCCCCCGGCATCACGAACCTGCTCGCGCTCAAGGCGTCCCGGGAGCTGGACCGCACCGAGCGCATCGACGTGCGCTGGGTCGGCTCGGCCGCCGACACCTCCGGCGAGGCCGTGATCAAGCACCTGCTGTACTGCGTCTCCGGGAACGTGCCGTGCTTCCGGGGCGGCAAGTGGGTACGCGTGCCGGCGCTGTCCGAGCCGGAGACGGTGGCCTTTCCCTACCCACTTCCACCGATGACCGTGGCCCACACGGGCCATCCCGAGCAGCTCACCCTGCCGCGCACCATCGCGGTGGACGACGTCACCTGCAAGGGAACGGTGTATCCGCAGCTGGCCATGAAGGCTGTCCGGGCGGCGGTCGGGCTCCGCCTCACCCAGGACGACATCTCCATCGAGCGCGTGGCCCGGACGATCTTCCGCGCCGGCGCGCTGTTTCGACCCGATCTGCTGCGCCGGCTTCGGGGGCGTCGATCCTCAGCGGCGCGGGTGGATGTGACCGGGGTGCTCGCGGGTCAGCGGCGCGTGATCAGCTACTCGCTCATGGATCGGATCCAGCGCATGACCGCCGTTCCCGCGGCCCTCGCCGCGCTGCAGATCGTACAGGGCGCCATCGCCACCCCGGGAGTGCTGCCTCCGGAGGCTGCCATGGATCCCGAGCCGTTCCTCTCCGCCCTGGCACAACGCGGAATCGTCATTCACGAGCACCACGAGGACGCTGACGAGGAGACCCCGTAGGGGTCTGGACGTGTCTTTTAAGCTCTGGGAGCTCAAGTCCCCGCCCCAAAACTTTGGTAAGAGTTATAGACAACTGCGTTGACGAATTGATGTACGATTGTCAACTTTGTTGACATATGTCTACCGTGGGCGGGGGACATGTGGATGGATAGAGCAGTAATTATAATAATTTACGTTCATGCCCTGGACTTGGTCTCTGGATCGATCCTTGCAAAGTATCGACGTTGGTAAGAATGTTCGCCCGGACCGACGGTTGGTCGTTTGCGGGATCGGGTTGAGAAAATCACAGGTTTTTGGTATAACCGCTGCCGTAACCAACGAGGCAGATGCGCGAGGAGGATGCCATGACATTGCTGCTGAAAGCCCGGTTGAGACTACTTGGGTTCGCAGCCCTGAGCTTGATTCTGATCTTTACGTTGGCCTGTATCAACAGGCCCATGAAAAACGCCAAGCCCGATCCCTTCATCGGCAGCGTGATCTCGATTCCGCAGAGCGCAGAGCGGGACGTGGACATGCTGTTCGTGATCGACAACTCGGGATCCATGGCCGGCGAGCAGGCAAACCTCCGACAGAACTTCTCGGCGCTGATGACCGAGCTGCGCAACATGACCGGCGGCCTGCCGAACGTGCACCTCGGGGTCACGTCGACGGACCTGGGCACCGGCATGTTCCAGATCACCTACTGTGAGCAGCAGGGCGGCGACGCCGGGGGCCTGATGACCGGCGCCTGCGCCAACCCGACCGGCGGGGCCCCGTACATCATCGACGTGGAGCCGCAGTCCTGCGAGATCACGAAAGAGCCGACCGGCAACTGCTCGGCGCACACCTGTAGCCAGACACACTGCGCATTCGAGAGCAGCACGCAGTTCGCGGTGGACGCCGCCACCGGCTGCCCGCGGTGCCGGAACTATCAGAACGAGGAGCTGGAGGACGTGTTCGCCTGCATCGCGGACCTCGGCACCATGGGCTGCGGCTTCGAGCAGCCGCTGGAGTCCATGTACAAGGCCCTGGACACCGGGAACGCCGCCAACACCGGCTTCATCCGCGAGAACGCGTTCCTGGCCATCCTGCTGATCACCGACGAGGATGACTGCTCGGGAAGCACGCCGCAGCTCTACGACAACACCCAGACGGACATCAACTCCACCCTGGGCCCGCTCACGTCGTACCGCTGCTTCGAGTTCGGCATCAGCTGCGACATCAACTCCCGCACTCACCAGGGCACCCGCCAGAACTGCGTGCCCCGGGAGGACGGCGCCGCCTTGCTGCAGCCGCTGAGTCGTTACATCCAGTTCCTCCAGGCCCTGAAGGACCCGGCCATGCTGGTGATTGCGGCCATCGCCGGCCCGGTCACGCCGAGCCCGAGCGGCGTCGGGCACAACATGGTCGTCGGGCTGGACGACCTGAGCCAGCCCGATCTCCAGTACAGCTGCACCACGGCCGTGGACGGCGCGGTGCCCGGGATCCGGGTCTTCACCCTCATCTCGGCGTTCAACGAGGAGGCGGACATCGCCCAGTGGGCGTACACCTCCATCTGCTCGGCGGACTACAGCCCGGCGCTGCAGGGGATCGGAAACAAGATCAAGGACATCCTCGAGTTCCAGTGCCTGCCGTCGCCCCTGAAGGGCTGCGCAGACGTGGGCGTGGAGTTCGGCACGCCGCGAGCCGACGAGACCTGCGCGGTCAACGCGCAGTGCCTGGCCGAGTGCCAGGTCACCGACGTGTTCGAGCGCGGCACGCCGAACGAGACGGAGTACATCGTCCCGCCCTGCCTGGAGGTCATGGCTGACGGCACGCTGTCTGCGGGCAACCAGGATCGCACCCTGGCCTACGCGAACGGCCACCCCAACGAGCGCGACGCGGCCCTGCCCGTGGCGACCTGCTGGCACATCAACTACCAGGAGAACTGCCCGGGCTCGAACTACGCCGAGATCATCATCTCCCGGAAGAACGACCCGCCGCCCCGCTCCTTCACGGACGTCGCCTGCAAGCAGATCAGCAAGGACGAGCAGCTCTGCAACGACTTCGTGGACAATGACGAGGACTGCCGCGTCGACATGGACGATCCCTGCTGCTCGAACCCGGCCAGCTGCGAGAACTAGTTCCGGACGCTCCCCTCCGCCTCCGTATCCTTGAGCATCACTGACCACCTTGGGGCGAGACGCCCCGTGTCCACGTCCGCCCTTTGGCAAGGTCGATGTTTCAGGGCGTAAGTTGTCAGTTGCGGGCCAGGGAAGTAAGATTATATGCCGGACGAATCCTATTTGCCGGACGAATCTGGAGTCTGAGCCCGTGAGAGAACAGCGTGTCCTCGTCGTCGATGATGAGCAGGGAGTCCGGGAAACCCTGGGTGTCGCCCTGCGCCAGAACGGCTATGAGGTGAGCACCGCGTCCACGGCCGAGGAGGCGTTGGAGCAGCTGGAGCGGCAGGCTGTCGGGGTGGTGATCTCAGACGTTCGGATGCCGGGGATGGGCGGTGAGGCGCTGCTGGACCGCGTCATTGCCGGCCACCCCGATGTCACGGTCATCATCATGTCGGCCTTTGGAAGCGAGGACGAGGCGATCGACTACATCAAGCGCGGCGCCTACGACTACATCCAGAAACCGATCTTGCGTCTGAACGACGTGGTGCTCACCCTGCGCAAGGCAGAAGAGCGCGAGCGGCTCAAGCAGGAGAACCGGAAGCTGCGGGCCGAGCTGGGCAAGGAGCTCGGGTTCGCCGGATTCATCGGGCGCTCCAAGCCGATGCAGGAGGTGTTCGTCCTCATTCGCAAGATCGCCGAGTACAAGACCACGGTGCTGGTCACCGGGGAGTCGGGCACGGGCAAGGAGCTGGTGGCGCGGGCGCTGCACAACGAGGGGCCGCGCGCCATGGCCTCGTTCATGCCTGTGAACTGCGGGGCCATCCCTGAAAACCTGCTGGAGTCGGAGCTGTTCGGTCACAAGCGGGGCGCCTTCACCGACGCCACCCGGGACAAAAAGGGCCTGTTCGAGGAGGCGGACCACGGCACGCTGTTTCTGGACGAAATCGGGGAGCTGCCGCTCGGGCTCCAGGTCAAGCTCCTGCGGGCGCTGCAGGAGCAATTGATCCGGAAGCTCGGGGACACCCGGGACATTCAGCTCGACGTGCGAGTGGTCGCCGCCACGGTGCGGGATCTGGGCAGGGACGTCGAAGCCGGCCTCTTTCGCGAGGATCTGTACTACCGGCTGAACGTGTTCAACATCCATTTGCCCCCGCTGCGTGAACGGGTCGACGACATCCCGGAGCTGGTGGATCATTTCCTCGGCCGGGTGAACGCCCGGCTGGGGCGCGCGATTGCCCGGGTCCATCCCGAGGCGCTCAAGCACATGGTGTCCTACGGCTGGCCGGGCAACGTGAGAGAGCTGGAAAACAGCATCGAGCACGCGGCCGTGCTCTGCGACGGCGACGAGATCTCTCCCGGGGATTTGCCGAACGTGTTCACGCAGGGCAATGGATCCGAGCCGGAACGGGCGTACGATGGAGATCTGTCCATCAAGAAGGCCAGCCGGCGGATCGAGCGGGAGCTGATCCGAAAAGCGCTGATCAAGACCGGTGGGAACAGGACGAACTCGGCAAAGCTGTTGGAAATCAGCCACCGTGCGCTGCTTTACAAGATGAAGAATTATGGAATCAATGACTTATGAGCCATCACCCCGTCGCCTTGGCCGCGCGGACAGAGCGGTTTTTTTGACCCGCTTTTTTAAAGGTGGTACGGTGTAGGACAAAGTAGTATAAGGTGCGCAAAGGTGCATAAAAATCTTTCAGGCAGGCGAAGCGATAGGAACCCGGAATGTCGATCAACTGTATAGGCCTCGACATCGGCAGCTCGTCCGTCAAGGTCGTCCAGATCAGGGAAACCGCCAAGGGCGTGCAGCTGCAGAATTTTGGTCTGGAGCCGATCCCGGCCCAGTCCATCGTGGACGGCGCCATCATGAACCAGGGAGCTGTGGTGGACGCCATCCGAAATGTGTTCGGCCGCCTGCGCATCCGGGAGAAGCGGGTGGCCATCGGTGTGGGCGGCCACTCGGTGATCATCAAGAAGATTGCCGTTCCGCAGATGACCAAGGGCGAGCTGGAGGAACAGATCAAGTGGGAGGCGGAGCACCACGTGCCCTTCGATCCCCACGACGTACAGATCGACTACCAGGTGATCGACGAGGAGAACTCTCAGGGGCAGATGGATCTCCTGCTGGTCGCCGCGAAAAACGAGCTGCTCAACGACTACGCGGCCGTGGTTCGGGACGCGCAGCTCAAGCCGGTCGTGGTGGACCTCTCTGCTTTTGCCGTACAGAATGCCTATGAGCGGAACTACGGCTTCGACCCGGGACAGACCGTGGCGCTGATCAACATAGGTGCCTCCATCTCCACGATCAACATCGTGGTCGGCGGCGTGACCACGTTCACCCGCGAGGTGACCATCGGGGTCAATGCCTACACCGAAGAGATCCAGAAGCAGCTGGCAGTGGGCTACGAAGAGGCGGAGGCCTACAAGCTGGGTGCGATTTCTCCCATGAGCGGGGAGGTGGTTCCCGGGGAAGTGGATCGGGTGCTCGCACAGGTGTCGGATCTCGTTGCTGGCGAGTTCCAGCGTTCACTGGACTTTTTCCTCGCCACCACGTCCGGAGCAGACATCGCCAAGATCTATCTCAGCGGCGGGAGCTCGCAGGTGGGCTCCTTGACGAGAGCCGTGGAGAGCAAGTCGCACCTTGAAACCGAAATAATCAATCCTTTCATGAATGTACAGATAGATGAAACGCGCTTCGACATGCCGTATTTGAGGGCACATTCGCCGCTGGCGACCGTAGCCTTCGGCCTCGCGCTCAGGCGGCCGGGAGACAGCTTCTGATGATTCGGATAAATCTCCTCCCATACAAGGAATCCACGCTGGTCCAGTGGGGGCAGCGCCAGGTCCTGATTTTCGTCGTCGCGTTGCTCGTCTCCGCGGTGGTGTGCATCGTTTGGTACGGGCGACTGCCGGATCCCGAAGCCAAGAAAAAGGCGCTCATCGCCGAGCGCGTCAAGTATGAGCAGCAGATTCAAACAGTTCAAAGTCGCAAGACCTGCGAGCAGGCCAAGTACCACAAGCTGATCGAGAAAGCAGAGCGGAAGTACACGGCGGTGGAGCGGCTGATCACCCGTCGCCGAACGCCGAAATTCGCCCTGCGGGAGCTCAGTCGCATTCTGTCGGAGGCTTGGGGACCCACGCTGAAACCGGCCCTTTCAGGCCGGGACAAGCGGACGCTGTACAATCAGAACTGGGATCCCACGGCCGTCTGGATCACCCGGTTCGAAGAGAAGGGGCGGGAGCTGAAGATCGAAGGTGGGGCCAAGGCCATGGACGACGTGGCTGAATTCTGGCGTCGACTCCAGGTGTCAGCCTACTTCTACGACGTTGATCTGGAGAAGTTCAACAAGGTCAAGGACCAACGGGACGCGAAGGCCTCGGCCTCGTACCTGAAGTTCTCCATTGTGGCCGGGATCAACTACTGAGGGGAGCTGTGATGGACAAGTTTTTCGAGAAGATCGCCCGGCTCCCCGCCGTTCTTAAGGTGGGTGTTCTCTGCGGCACGGTGGCTGTGATCTTCGCTGGGTTCTATTTCGGCGTGGCGGGCGGCTCCGGCGCCAAGACCGACGAGACCAAGGAGCTCGCCAACCTCAAGCGCGCCAAACAAGAGTTCGCCCAGGCGGAGCGGAGCAAGGCGGAGGAGAAGCAGGAGTGTGAAAGTCTCAAGAAGAAGCTGAAGAAGGCCAAGCGCAAGATGCGGCGCTTCCGCGGCATGCTTCCGGACGATCCGTCCATCTCGGCGCTCATCAAGGACATCAAGGCCAAGCTCTCGGGCCTGGCGCTGGTGGACTACGCCCGTCGGGAGGAGATCAAGCGAAAGATCTACGCGATGATTCCGCTGGACCTCACGGTGGTCGGGCCGTTCCACAGCGCGATCAAGTTCTTCCACGAGGTCAGCGTCATGCCGCGGATCGTCAATGTCACGGACGTCTCCCTGACCGACGCGGAGGTTTCACGTGGCAAGACGAACATGAAGGTCAGCTTCCGGGTGTCGACGTTCCGGTATCTGCGGCGAGGAGGCCAGAAGAAGAAGACGACATCATCGGGAGGCAAGAAGCCAGGCCAGCGGAACCAGGGAGGCAAGCGGAAATGAGCGCAACCGGTACGACCTTGCCCAGGGCCGTCCGTGGGCTGAGCTCCGGCAGGCTCCTGCTGGCGGGGCTGGCAGCCGTGGCGCTGCTTGTCGGCTGCAAGGAGGAGGTCAAGCGGAAGAGTACGCGCGGAGCGCCCGCAGCGCAGAAGAAAGCCTCTGCCAACCTCAAACAGGTGGGTCAACCTTCGGCCGAGGTGCACGAGAGCGCGCCCGGGAAAAAGAAGGCGAAGAAGAAGGCCGCGCCCGGGCGTAGCCGCCAGAGCCGTCCGGGTCTCGAGCTCCCCAAGCCCGACGAGTTCGCCGAGCGAGATTTCGTCGAGAATGACCAGGAGAGCCGCGATCCCTTCCGGAACTACCTGATCAAGCAGCAGCAGAAAGTGAGCCAGGAGATCATCGCCCCGGGGGACGTCGTGTACCTGAAGGACTACCCCATGGCGGAGCTGAAGGTGACCGGCATTATCGGGCAGCGCCGCCGGCACGCGATGATCAAGGATCCCCGGACCGGGCGCACGACCATCCTCCAGACCCGGGACCGCATCGCCAAGGAGCGGGCCCTGATTTTCGAAATCAACCGCGATCACCTGGTGCTGCTCATTCCCCGGATCCGGCCGGGACAGCAGCAGCTCAACGAACGCGCGACCATGTATGTCGATGATACGCGAAAGATCGTCGACATCGGCAGTGACACCCTTCGACCCGACGAATCCGGGATTCGATTTTCCTGGCCCCGAAAACGCGGCCGCCAGAAACCGAAGCCCAAGGAGCCATAGTCATGACCACCGTAGGAAAACACGGACTGAGAATCGCCGGCTCGACGGTGCTGTTGGCCTGCCTGGCCGCAGTGCCCTCGTTGGCCGTGGCGAAGCGTTCGCTCAACACGGTGAACAAGATCAGCTACCGGGAGGCGCAGGGCGCCACGACCGTGGTGATCCAGGGCACGAAGACCCCGACCTTCACCGTGTACAAGCTGGAGCGTCCACGGCGGTTGATCGTCGACCTGGCCAACACCGGAGTGAAGGGGTACGAGGACCCGGTGGAGGCGGAGACCTGGGCCGTGGGGCTCATCACCGTGAGTCGATTCGTTGATAGCCGCTCGGAGATTGTCCGGGTGGTGATCGGTTTCCGACGACCGGCGACGTACCATGTCCGGGCGTCGGGGACGCAGGTGCTCGTCGAGGTGACCCCGACCCAGAAGCCGCCGGTTTCGATGTTCGGGCGATCCGCAGCCCTGCGGAAGGCCCGGATGCTTCGTTCGGAGGCGCAGACGCTGAAGAACCAGGCCGTGGCCCGGAAGCAGGCGGCGGCACGCATGGTGCAGGAGGCGGCCGGTGCCCTGGAGCGGGCCAGATCCCTGGCCGGGGAGACGCGCCGGAAGGCAATGGTCGAGGCCCAACGACTGGGCGCCGAGGCGGAGCGCCGAAAGCGAGCGGCCGAGACCCTCGAGAGACAGGCGGGAGAACGGATCAAGGCGGCGGAGCGCATGGCGTCGAGAGTGCGTCAGCAGGCGCTGGCCTACGCCGGCCGACTCAAGTCCGAGGCCAGTACCCTGAGATTCCGCGCCGAGGCGCAGAAGAAGAGCGCTGAGGACATGGCGCGCAAGGCCGCGGCCGCGCTGCACCTGGCACACCGGGCCGCGACAAAGACGCGCCAGCAAGCCCTCGTGAGCGCCCGACGAATGCAGAGCGAGGCCTTGGCGCTCAAGACCCGCGCCCAGGCGTCGCTCGAGACTGCCGGGCAAAAGGAGCGGCAGATTCAGCGGCTGATCAAGATCGCCCAGAGTCAGCTGGCGGCCGCCCGGGCCGCGGCGGTGGAGACGCGGCGGCAGGCCGCGCTGAAGACGGAGGCGGCGGACGCGGAGGCGGCGGAGACGCGACGTCAGGCCGCGCTGAAAGCGCAGGCCGTAGAGGCCGCTGCCCGGGAGCGCGCGCGCAAGAGCCTCGTCGAGGCGAGCAAGAAGCTCTCCAAGGCGCAGCAGATCGCGGCGCGACTTCGGCATGAGGCGGCCCATGCCCGGGCGGCGGCGGCCCTGGCCAACCGGCTGGAATCCGACAGCCTGGCCCTGGCCTCAGCGGCCAAGGCCAAGGCAGCCGAGCTCATGGCGTCGGCGCGCTCCTACGAACGTGGAGTGAAGCAGTCCGCCGCGGCGGAGGCGGCCCAGGCGCGGAAGCGCGCCAAAGTCGCGCAGCGGCTGGCCCGAAAGCTCGCGAAACGAGCGTTCCACATGCGACAGCTGACCAGGACCGCCAGGCGGCGTGCCCGTTTGGCGCAACAGGCGCTGAACCGGGCCCAGGAACAGCAGCAATCGGCGCTGGCGCAGGTGCAGCGGCTGCAACAGCTGGCGGCCCGCTACGCCAGGGCCGTGGGTCAGGCGCGCAAGGAGATGTCGGCGCTGCGTCAGAAACGGGCCAGCATGCGCGATGAGCTGGCGCGGCTGCAGCGCGAGGCGG
This sequence comes from bacterium, assembly GCA_043825095.1. Lineage (GTDB taxonomy): Bacteria > Myxococcota_A > Polyangia > HGW-17 > JAJRWW01 > JBDRSE01. Next base: position 38,445 of record JBDRSE010000156.1, on the reverse strand, counting down.
ACCGGGCGCGGCTCTCCCTTCGGAGGGCGAAGAGTATGGCGAGCAAGGCGCGGAGCGAAGCCCAGCTGTATCATCAGCTCTCCGGCAAGCATCGACAGGTGCAGTCCGCGCTCACCAAGGCCACCAAACGACTCGAGAGTGCACGCATCGAGCTCCGGCAGGCAAGCGACTCCCGACGGCGGGAAGAGGCCAAACGGACCGTGGCCAAGGCGGCCCGCCGGCACGCGGAGCTGCAGCTGCGTCAGCTCGCACTGGCAAAGGAGCGGGTGCAGACCAGCAAGGCGCTGCTCGAGCGGCGAGTGCAGGGACTGGCGCGTCGCCATCGCGCCACGCAGCGGGCACGGGAGCTGGAGCAGCGCCGCGAGCGGCAGCTCCACAAGGCGATTCAAGAGGCCTCCCGCCGACGGGCCCGCGCCGAGCGTCTGGCGCGTCGGGAGCGGGAGAGAATGGCGGCGCTCAAGCGTGCTCGCCAGCGGCTCGAGGCGGCGTCGGAAAAGCTGCGGGTGGCGGTCACGGCCCAGCTCGACCGGAAGCGGGCGATTGAAGCCGCCAATCGGAAGATCCAGAAGCTGCGTGCCGACCAGGGGGCCCGCGCCGAGGCGCAAGTCCTTCGCCTCGATCGCAAGATTGCGGCCCTGCGCACCGCGGAGCGGCGTCAGGCGCGGAAGCTGGCGGCGATCCGGAAATCCCTGGGACGGGCCGAAAGAGACACGCACCAGCGCTCGACGGCGCTGTTGAGCGCGCAGCGCGTGGCGGGTGCCGCGCGGTCAGAGCGGGATCAGAGCGCCGCGCAGGCCGCCCGGGCGCGACAGGAGCTGTCTGCGGCGCGCGCGGCGGTGAAGGCGGAGCGGGCGCGGCTCACGCAGCTACGTGAGGAACGCCGCGCCCTGGCGGAGGCGCTGACCAAGGCCCAGGAGACGCTGTTGAGCTCGCGGCGCGCCGGAAAGCGGCTGCAGAGCACCCGGGCCAAGAAGGAGCGGGACCTGGCCCGCGTCCGGCGCCGGCTGCAGCGCGAGCAGCGGCAGCTCACGCTGGTCAAGCGCCAGATGGACCTCGAGTCGGCCCGGGCGGAGTCCCGCCGGCGGAAGGCCGAGGCGCGGCTGGCGCGGCTCGAGGCCCTGATTCGAACGGCCACTCACCGCGCCCGCGACGTTCAGCGCGGACGTGACTCGGAGCAGGCGCGTCGGTCTGCCAGTGAGCTCTTGTCCCGAGCGGCCCAGCACCGACTTCGGGCCAAGCTGGCCCGCGTGAAGCGTCAGGAGGCGCTGCTCGAGGCGCGCCTGGTAGCCAAGCGGCGAAGCACGGTCCGTGCCGAGCGACGGCTGGCTGCGCAGCTATGGAGCAAGCGGCGCGCCCTGCGTCGCGAGGTGGGGCGTCTGGAGGCGCGGCTGGCCGCGCGGCAGTGGGAGCTCCAGCGTGAGGCGGCGCGGGCAAAGGCCCAGGCGGCGCGGGCGAAGGCCCAGGCGGAGCGCGTGAAGGCCCAGGCGATGCGCGTGAAGGCCCAGGCGATGCGCGTGAAGGCCCGGGCGATGCGCGTGAAGGCCCGGGCGGTCCGCGTACGGGCCCGCCTGGAGCGCGTGCACTTCGTGGACGGCGTCTGGGCCCACCGGGTGATCGTCAACGTCAAGGGCCCGGTCAGCTACCAGCTGGGACAGACGAAGCGCAAGTCCCTCACCGTGAACCTGACCGCCACGGCGATTCCCAGGTCGCTCGAGCGAAGCCTCGACGTGTCCGAGTTCGATGGGCCGGTGCGCCTCATCTCGGCGCTGCGGTCGCCGAGTCAGAGCTCCACGGTAGACATCGTGGTGGACCTCCGACGGACGGCCCGGTTCCGGCTGTCCCGGGCGGCGGGGCGGCTGTTCATCGACGTCTGGAAGAACAAACCAGAGGTCGCGCGGGCGCGAAAGCGACAGGGCTCGGATGCCGTGGCGTCCGCGGCGCCCAACCAGGGAGTCGATGTCTCCTCGGCCCGCGTCGCCGGCTACGGCGCCCCGGTGGCCAAAGCTCCGGCCGGGGCGAGTCGGCAGGAGTGGCGGCAGTATCGGCGCTATCGGTATGGTCTCGATGGCCGCTACTCCGGGCCGCGCGTCGACATGGACTTCAACAACGCCGACATCCACAACGTGCTGCGCCTCATCGGGAAGGTCTGGCGGAAGAACATCGTCATTGCCGGTGGGGTGGAAGGCAAGGTGACGATCCGGCTGCAGCGGGTGCGGGTGGACCGGGCCCTTGAGGTGATTCTCAAGACCCTCAAGCTGGGAATGGTCTGGCACTCGAACAATCTGATCCGGATCTCGCCGGCCGCCGACATTGACAAGGAGCTCGAAGCGCTGCGGCTGGCCGTGGAGAAGCGCCGGGCCGTGGAGCCGGTTTACACCAGGGTGATCTCGCTGAACTTCGCCAAGGCCAAGATTATGGAAACCCGGATCAAGGCGAACATGCTCAGCTCCCGCGGCGCCGTCTCCAGTGATGAACGAACCAACACGGTGATCCTCCGGGACGTGCGCGCGAACATCCGGAACATCCTCAAGCTCGTGCAGACCCTGGACTCACCGACACCCCAGGTGCTCGTGGAGGCCCGGATCGTGGAGGCCCGCTCGACGTTCCTGCGAGAGATCGGTATCCAGTGGGGCGGCAATGTGCTCTCGAGCCAGGCCAACGGCAACCCGACGGGGTTGATGTTCCCCAACTCGGTGGGCGTCGCGGGCGGCGCGGTCGACGAGTTCTCGAACACGGGGGGGTTCCAGGGCGGGGCGGCGACCAACCCGAACTACATGGTCAATCTGCCGGCCACGGTCAGTGCCGGGCAGGGCGGCGCCATCGGCCTGAATCTGGGGAGCGTCACCGGGGCGTTCAACATCAACATCCGGCTCTCGGCCATGGAGGACTCCGGCCAGGTCCGGATCATCTCGTCTCCCAAGATCACGGTGCTCGACAATGTCGAGGCCAAGATCGAGCAGGGAGTCGCCATTCCCATCAGCGTGGTTTCGGCCCAGGGCGTGAACACCAAGTTCGAGAATGCGGTGCTCAGCCTCAAGGTCCGACCCCGCGTGACCAATGACGGCAACGTGATCATGCAGATCGAGGTGGAAAAGAGCGAGCCCGACTTTGTCAACACCGGCGCCCGGGGCGATCCGACGATCCTCAAGAAGTTCGCCAAAACCGAGATGATGATCAAGGACGGCGACACGGCGGTCATCGGGGGTATCTACACCCGGACCACGGCCCGGAACTGGTCCAAGGTGCCGTGGTTCGCCGAGATCCCCATCATCGGCTGGCTGTTCAAGAACCGGAAAGAGTCCGATGATCGGAGCGAGGTGCTGATTTTTATTACTCCCCGTATCATTATTCAGCGTTCATACGGTAAGATGAAGAGGTAGGAGGATTCTATGAGCATGCTGCACACAGTCGTAGGGCGGTCCCCTTGGACGCTGGCGTTCGTCGCTCTGGCCCTGGTCAGCTGCGTCGAGAATCGCTCGTCGGTCACCATCACCCACAACGCAGTGATGGCCTCGGATTGCGTCGTGTCCGGCACGGATACGGCCTTCCGAAGCATGGGCACGCTGGATGTCGGGGCGGCGGCCATGAGCTGTTACTTGCCGGAGTACGTCATGTTCCCGATGGTCGAGAACAACCTGCTGTCCACCGAGGCGACAGGCGCCATCGAAACCAACTATGTGGAGATCGTCGAGGCGCGGATCAACCTGGACCTGGGCGCCATGGGCGACAGCTTCGAGGATCTGCGGTTCAAGTACCCGGCGTTCAAAACCCTTGCGCCAGGGGAGGCAGCACCCTTAGAAGTGGTCGTCATTCCCCATCAATATGCCCAGCTGTTCGCCAGCTACGTGCAGTCCACCGGTGAGCAGCCGATCATTCGGGTGAAGCTGAAATTCATGTACCAGCACGGAGGATACGAGCACGAGACACACGAGATCGAATATCCGATCAAGCTCTGCGCCGGGTGTCTCATCTTCGAAACGAATATCGCCTGTAACAGCGGTCTGGTCGATCCGGGGTGGCCCAAGGGCAATCAATGCCTGCTGACCAACGCTCAGGACGAGCAGGTGTACTGCTGCACCGACCCGGCCTCGGCCTGTCCGGTGTGTCCGGCGGTGGACACGAGCACGACGACAGAATAGGTACCGAATCGGTTTCGGCGGGGCCTGCGGCGCGGGTGGGCTCCGGAGGGATTCAGTCACCTGATGCGGGGTGCAGCTGAGCGCCGAACCAGTCACAATTATTTGACTTAACCGGCGTTTTCGAGGTATCACGACGCTGTCGGCTGAGAGGAGAGCCTATGTTCCGCGAGCACCTCCAGAAAGTGGTTGAAAATCTCGAAGGGGGGCAATCCGCGCTGCTGATGGGGTTTGACGGGATCGCCGTGGATTCTTTCAGCATCGATGACAACCCGGATCCTGATATCCAAACGGTGGGGATGGAGTTCTCCTTCATTTTCGGCCAGATTCGCAAGGCGGCGGAGATTCTGGAGATCGGTGGGATCCAGGAGGTGACGATCAAGTCAGGAGAGCTGATCATCGTCATCCGACAGCTCACCGACGACTACTTCGCCGCGGTTACACTCTCTCCCCAAGGGAATTTCGGCAAAGCCCGGTTCCTGCTGCGGATCACTGCACCGAAAATTCTTCAGGATTTGTAGGTACATGCCCCGGTTTCGGGCGGCGCTCCTGACCCCGCGGATCTTGACTGAGTACAGGGCATCCCGTATAGTCATCAGCTACATTCAGGACCGGGGCGGCGTACGTAGTGGCGAAAATGTTCACGTGTGCCGTGTGGGTCTGTTGAGCGTCGGGATCCCATCAGAGGCGGGCCGCTTTGGCGATCAACAAAAATAAAGTTATCGCCGCTGCCCAGAAGTACGTTCAGAAAGGGCAGCTCGACAAGGCGATCAAGGAGTACTGCCGGGTGGTCGAAGCCGAGCCCGGGGACGTCCGCACGTGGCTTAAAATCGGGGACCTGCAGGCGAAGAGCGGCGCCGCGGAGCAGGCCGTAGACACCTACCTTCGCGTTGCAAACCACTATTCGGAGCAGGGGTTTTATCTCAAGGCCGTTGCCGTATACAAGCAGGTGATCCTGCTCCAGCCGCGGTTCGTCCAGGTCCATCTGCAGCTGGCCTCGCTCTATAAGCAGCTGGGGCTGCTCACCGATGCCCGTCGCCAGCTGGAGGCGGCTTTCCAGGTGCTGCACGAGGAGGGCCGCGTCGAGGACTCCATGGAAGTGCTACGGGCGATGACGGAGATCGATCCGGACAACGTCGCCGTGCGCATCCGGCTGGCCGAGACCCTCTCCAAGGAGAAGAAGATCAGCGATGCGGTCGTCGAGTTCACCCGCGCCGCCGACATCCTGCGATCGTCCGGGCGCATGGACGATTTCATCCGGGTGGCCGAGCGCCTGATCTGGCACAAGGCAGACAACGTCCTGCTCACCAAGGAGCTTGCGACGCTCTACCTCCGGCGCAACGATCCCCGCCGTGCGCTGCAGAAGCTCCAGGTGTGCTACAAGGCCGACGAGAAAGACACTGAGACGCTGAACCTGTTGGTCAACGCGTTTCTGGATCTGGATCAGAAGACCAAGGCCGTCACCATCCTGAAGGTGCTGGCCAACGTGCACGAGGAGAAGGGCGAGCCGGAGCACCGGGACGATGTCTACCGGAGGATCCTGGGACTCGACTCCGGCGACGAGGACGCGATCAAGGCGCTCAGGCCGGCCGCGGCGGCCAAGGCCGTCAAGCCTAAGCCGGCGGCGAAGAAGGAACAGGAAGCCCGGGAGCCCGACGGCCTCGACGAACTCGAGGAGTTGGACGAGCCCGAGGAGCTGGACGAGTTCGAGGAGTTGGACAGCCTCGACGAATTCGAGGATCTGGACGAGCCCGATTCGCCGGCGAACCAGATCGCCACGCTCTACGGTGAGGCGGAGGTCTACGAGAAGTTCGGGCTGCTCAAGGAGGCCGTGGAGCAGCTGGAACAGGCCAAGCAGCTTGATCCTGACAACATCGACACCCAGGTGCGTCTCAAGGAGCTGTACGTCAAACTGGGCAACGTCGACGATGCGGTGAACTCGATCCTGATCGTGGCCGGCCAGAAGCTGGACGCTCAACCCGGCGAGGCTCGGGCCTTGCTCGCCGAAGCGCTCGAGCTGGATCCCGGCAACCGGCGCGTTCAGGAGATGCTCGACAGTGTTGCGGACGAGGAGGGGCTCGAACCTCCCGTCTGGGACCGAATCGAGTCGGACGCCCGGATCCTCGACGACATCGCGGCCGAGGCGTTCGCCGAGGACCCGGAGTATGCCACTTCGGAGATCGATATCGAGGCCCTCGAGCAGGAGCTCGAGGGGCGCAGCATCACGGGGTCCGGGTTCAGAGCGGTCGTCACGGCCGAGGAGGACCTGTCCCAGGACGCGCTGTCCGAGCTGGCGTCCTTGGGGGAAGATTCCGGGGAGCTGGATTTGGCCCAGGTGGGGCTGGAGTATCTCGAGCAGGATTTCCACGCCGAAGCGCTCGGCGATCAGGACGACGACCTGCTGTTCGACCCGCTTGCGGACGACGACGAGCTGGTGGTTCAGCCAGGCCGGTCGCCCAGCGGGGCGCCCCTGGAGGACGATTTCGAGGTGGATCTCGGGAGAATCCGGGCGGGCCTCGACGACGCGGGGGGCCAGGGCCGGGAACCTTGGGAAGCGGACGATCTCTCCCTCGATCTCGAAGTGTCGCTGGAGGAGGAAGCCGAGGACACGGGCGACACCGCGGTCGTGTCGCGGGCTGACCTGGAGCGGATCGTGGAGGGCCCGGACGAGGAAGAGCTGCTGCTCGATCGCGTTCTGGAGGAGGGGGCAGACGAGGATCTGTTCCAGGACGAGCTGAGCCAGCTTCAGGAAACCGCGGAGCTGGTGGCGAGCCTAAGGGGCGCCAACGGTGGGTCGGCCAGCGCCCTGCCGAAGACCGTCCGGGACGAGTCGGGGGAGCTCGATCTTGACAGCGCCTTCTCCGAGCTCGAGGGAGGGGCTGCGGGGGACGACGCGGGCGTCGCCGATCGAACGTCTGCGGAGCTGACCGAAGAGGTCGTCGAAGACGAGCCCACAGGGTTTGTGCCTGCCGTGACCGAGGAGGGCGATCCCGCCTTTGCGGACGTGGACGTAGAGGCCCTCGAGGAGGAAATGGAAGACACGGCCTTCTTCGTCGACCAGGGGCTGTACGAAGAGGCCATCGGGTTGTTGCGCGACCTGATCGAGGAGCACGGCGAGCACCCGCGGTTGATGGCGAAGATCGAGTCCATCAAGGGGATGATGCGCGAAGAGGGAGAGGCGGATCTCTCGGTGGCGCTCGGACAGGACGTCATCCAGGAGGAGCGGACGGGGCGGTTGAACATCCCGCGGAAGGAGGCGGACGCCTTCCATCAGTTCAAGGAGGGCGTGGCCAAGCAGGTCGGAGAGGACGACGCGGAAACGCACTTCGACGTCGGGATCGCCTACAAGGAAATGGGCATGTTCACCGATGCCATCGGCGAGTTCCGTGCCGCCATGCGTCCCCACAACGAGGTGCAATGCCACGTGATGATCGCGCTGTGCCACCGCGAGCAGCAGGACCTCACCGAGGCGATCAACGAGTACAAGAAGGCCCTGTATTGCGAGCAGATCACGGACCACGAGCAGGTGGATCTGTACTTTCAGATGGGGGTGGCCTACGAGGATCTCAAGGATCCCCGAGAGGCCATGTACTACTATGACAAGGTGGTGCACAGGGTGGCTGGTTACCGGGACGTAGACGACCGTCTGGCCAACCTGAAAGCGGCCCTGGACCCCACCAAATCACCCTCCCAGAACGACGTCGACAGTGCGTTCGACGAGCTGCTCGGCATGGACAACGACAAAAAAAAAAAGAACTAGTGCCTGCGGCCTCCCTCCCCATGGCACGCGGAGACGCTGATGACCGTACGCATCAATGACGATCTGGAGAGGCTCGCCGCCTACCAGTACTTAGAAGATCTCGCGCAGGGGCAGCGGGTCCTGGAGATCGGCTGCGGCAGCGGCCTGGGAGCGCGGCAGCTCCTGGAGGCCGGGGCCGCCGAGGTGGTCGGAGTGGGAGACGAGATCGAAGCGGCCCGAGAGCTCCTGGGCGGGGCGGTGACCCTGCGGCGGTGGCGCCCCCCCCGTCTTGCCTTTGCCCAGGACGATTCCTTTGGGCTGGTCATCCTGACGGACGCAACGGTGCTCCTCCAGCAGCCGCGGCTGCTCGAAGAGATCGTGCGAGTGGTGCGCCACGACGGGTGGGTGGTGCTCCACGCCGCCTGCGCCGATCACCCTGACATCAATGAGGGGATGTCCTATGGCGCGCTGCTCGATCTGGTGGAGCCGCACTTCGAGGAGGTTCGAATCGTCGGCCAGTGTCCGTTCACGGCGTACAGTCTCGTGGAGCTCTCCGAAGAGCCGCAGGACGAATTGGACATCATGCTGGACGGCGGGCTCATGGAGGGAGGCGTGGAGGAGGTCATCCGCTATCTCGTGCTCTGCACCTCCCGCGAGGCGGCTCAGATGGCACTCCCCTACGGCATCGTCCAGGTGCCCTCGATCTCCGATCCCTCTGCGGAGAGCTCCGCGGACGCGGATGAGGCGCCGTTGCCTCCCCGGCCCGCGACCCTGAAGCGCTACACCGACCGGGCGGGCGGTCGTGTTTCACGCTGGACGTGGCCTGCCTTTTCTCGGGCTCGGTAGCCTGGACCACTCACAAGAAGCCTGCTGCGGCCGTTGACGGCCTCGCGACGGAATCCTGAAGTCCAGGCTAGCCGTTCTCAGGCTGCGCTCAGGGCCGCTTCAGTGAGGATTGCGCGGTCAGTCGCTGGGCACCGGTTTCGGGGTTGTCGGGGTTCCCCTTGGTGCTCAGGTACTTCCTGAGATGGGTGTGCGCGAGGCGCGTGTTTCGGATTTTGTAGTACGACATGCCCAGGAAGTAGTGGATGTCCGACCACCAGACCGCGGTTTCCTCGGCCAGTTCTTGGCTTCGGAGAAGGCCGGTGAGCGCCTTGCGGTAGGCCGCGTCGTCGTAGAAGGTCCGGCCCAGGAGGAAGTGCGCGTAGGCGTGCCGTTTCTGCTGGGCGATGGCCTTTTGGAAGGACTTGATGGCCTGGCCCGAGCGGCGGAGCTGCAGGTAGGCCAAGCCGGCGAGCAGGTGCCCTTCGGCGCCGGGTGAGAGCTTCTGGATCGCCAAGGCGCCGCTGAGGCAACGCCTGGTGTCTCGATGGCGGCAGAACAGGCGGGCGCGCAGAGTCATCACCTGGAGGTCCTTGGGCCGGGTCTTCAGCAGGTCCTCGTAGATTCTGGCCGCCGCCTTGGGATCCCCGCTCGCCGAGGCGATCATGGCGCGGTAGATCAAATACTGGCGGTTCTTGGGCTGCGTGATCAGCGCCCGTTTGATCTTGGCCATGGCCTGCTTGTGCTGCCCGCGCCCCAGCTCGACCAGGCTAAACAGCGCAATGGAGGCGTGGTCGCGGGAGTTTTCCTTGAGGAGCAAAGAGAGCAGACTCTCGGCCTTGGCGCGCTGCTGCTCGTTGGGTGAGCGCAGGAGGAACTCCGCGTAGCGGCGCCGGAGGGCGCGGGCGTGGTTGATCTTGAGGGCCTCTTCGAAGCGCTGGAAACCCCGGTCTTTTTCACCGTGCGCGAAGTGGTAGCTCGCGAGCAGCACCACGACCCGTGTCAGGGACTTGGCGCGCCGGTACACCTGCTGCAGCAGGAGATACCCTTCCTCGGGTTTTTTCAGCTGGCGCCAGAGGCATCGCGCAAGATTGATGGAAACGTCGTTGTTGTGCGGATCCCGCACGAGGGCGGCGCGGAAGGCCTGTGCTGCCGCCTTTGCTCGACCTTGGGCCAGCAGGAGTCTCCCCTCGACGTTGCGCAGCGCCGCGGGTAGGTCCGTGTGGTACTTGCGCTTGATGAGCTCCAGGATGTTCTTCATCCCCTCGAGCTGGCCGGTCTGGAGCAGCCACTCCAGGTAGGCGACGTGCCCAGGCGTGAAGCGCGGCGTATCTGACGTGGACTCCAGGAAGAAGTTCTTGGCTTCGGCCTTGTTGCCGAGGGCCATGGCGACGCGCCCCTTGGCCAAGGCCACGTACGGGCTTCGGGGAGCGCCGGCCTCCGGCAGGGCGGGGATCTTCCGGGCCCGCTTTCCATCGTCGAGCGGCGCGCCGTTTTTCGGGCGCTTTTTCGGGGTGCCCTTCGAGCCCTGGACAAAGGCGTGCACGGCGTCGTCGGCGTTTGTCGCCTGGCCGTGGGCCAGGTGGGCGCGCACGAGTCCTTCCAGCACGCGGGCTTCGCGGGGAGCGAGCTTGAGCGCGGCGGTGAACTGGACCACCGCCCGGTCCGTGTCTCCGGCCGCGAGCAGGGCTTCGGCGTGAGCCTCCATGATCCGGGCGTCCTGCGGCGCTTTTTGAGCGGCGCGACCCAGGTGACTCAGGGCGCTGTCCAGCTTGCCGACGCGGCGCTGAAGGAGACCGAGACCGTAGCTGAGCAGCGCGAGCTCCCGGGGTGAGCCTTGGTCCTCCAGCCGACTGAGCAGCCCTTGGAGCTTGCCGATCCCTGCGTCGATCTTGCCGACGGGTGTCGCAGCCAGCAGGGCGATCTGCGCCTCCACATGGCGGGGACTGAGCTTGACCGCCTTTGCGAGCAGCTTGTTGCGTTCCAGGGATCCCTGCTCTTCGGGATGTTCCAGGCTGCGCGCGAGCCCGTAGAGCGCCGCCGCAGACTCGCCGCGGTACTTGATCGCCCGGCGGAACGCCTTCTCGGCTGCGGATCGGTTGGCCGCTTCGAGTTCGACCCAGCCCAGAAACACATGGATCTCGGGATCGTCCTTGGCTTGCTTATAGGCCTGCCGCAGCCGCTTGCGGGCGGGTTTCAGCTTCCCTTTGTGCAGTGCCTGGAGCGCCCTGGCTTTGAGGTACTCGACGTCGGTCTTTTGCTCGATGGCCTCGAGCGCCTTCTGCGCGTTGGCGAGCCGCTTCGTGACGCCAAAGCGGTAGGCGCTGCAGAGGATCGCCTTGGCCTGTGCTGCTTTGAGCGAGATGCTGGGCTTCTTTTTCAGCTGGCTCCGGTACGCCTTGCGCGCCGCTTGGTAGCCCTGGTGGGTGTCCAAATCCATGGAGGGCGCGTAGGGGACGCTGCCGCTGTGGGTTGGATCCGGGGCAACAGGCTCGGGGGTCGGCTTGGTCTTGGCGGTGGGGCTGCGCTCGGCCGGTGTGGGTTTCTTGCGGGGCCAGAAGACAACGGCCAGCGCGACGAGGAGGAGCACCGCGCCTCCGAGAATCAACGCCGCGGTCCGTTTCGGCAGACCCAGTAGGCGGTCACCGGAAGCCGGGGCCGGTGTGCGCCTGCGTTTCGCCCGCGCAGAGGGGCTGACCTCTGCGTCAGCCTCCAGCAGATCGGCTACGCCGTCGACCTCCGCGGGCGCAGCTCTGGCGGCCCGCGTTGCCTTGGGCTGCGGGAGATCCATCTCAGACACATCGATGGCCTGGGCTGCTTCCGCGGCGCGCTTCCCCTTCGGCTGGAGCAGATCGAGGTCCGACACGTCGTCCGCCGCCTCAGGGGCGGCCGGAGCGGGCATCACGTCCCCCTTGGGCGTGAGGAGGTCCAGCTCGGAGAGATTCAGCAGTGAGTTTGGGGGAGAGGCGCTTTCAGCCCCTGGGGTGGAGAAGATCTCGCCCGGGTTGCTCAGGTCGACCTCTCCGTAGCTCATGCCGTCGGAGTCGGCGTCCGCGGTGCCCTCGCGTGGAGAGCCTTCCCTGGGGGTCGGGAGCTGGGATGACGGAGTCGGCAGCTCGGCGATGTCACCGGCGCCCCTTTTTGGGGTCGGGAGCTGGGATGACGGGGTCGGCAGCTCGGCGATGTCACCGGCCCCGGGTGCGGAGCTGGGCAGGTCCGGCAGCCCTGCTTGGGCACCGAATCCAGCCTTCGGTGTCGGAAGGTCCGGGATCCCGGCTTGGGCGCCGGGCCGTGCCAGTGGGGTGGGCAGGTCCGGCAGCTCCGGCTGCCCTGTGGGGGGAATTGGTCCTGTGCCGGGGAGCGTGACCGGCCCGGCATGGGCAGGAGTGGGCAGCTCGGGGGTGGAAGCCCAGTCCTGGGCTCCTTTGGGGGCCGGGAGGTCGGGCATTTCCGGCGGCGGCGGCGCGATCGGTGGCTTTGACGCGGGCGGCCGAGGCGGCAAGGATGGCGCCTTGCCTTTGGGAGTCGGGAGGTCGGGCATTTCCGGCGGCGGCGGTGTGATGGCCGCTCTCGGGGACGACGGTGCCCTGGGCAAGGGGACCCGAGGCGCAGGAGTCTTGGCGCTGGGAGTCGGGAGGTCTTCGATCTCCGGCGGCGGCGGTGTGATGGCCGCTCTTGGGGACGACGGCGCCCTGGGCATGGGAACCCGAGGCGCAGGAGTCCCGCTGGGTGTTGGGAGGTCTTCGATCTCCGGAATTGGCGGAAGACTCCGCGGCGGGCTCGGAACGCCCAGCTTTGCCGGCTGGATGGCGGCCGGAGTCGGCAGATCGTCCAGTGGTACGGGCTTGGCCGCCCGGGGCACATTCGGCAGCGGCGACTTTGCTCCGACCGGTGCCGGGAGATTCGAGCTCCCGGCCGAGGTGTCGGCAAAGACGGCTGCGAACGCCGGGTTGTCGGCGATCTTGGTCCAGCTGGCCTTGTCCGGAGAGATGTCCTCCGAGCCGTCCAGCTTGGCGTCGGCGGCCATCTTCATGATGGCGCTCTGCGCAAAGGGTCCGAAGACGCTGCCCGTGTGTCGACGGATGAAGAACTTCTGGTCGTCCGACAGGCTCTCGGATGCCCCGCCGGCGTCTCCGGCAGGCCGCTGGACGCGGAACGAGCCGAGACACTTGGGGCACTTCATGGTCATGCCGCTGGGAGGGATCCGCTGGTTCTCAATGTCGTAGCTTGAGCCACATTTCTCGCAAATGACCTTCATCGGTACTCCGGGGCGTTGTTACCGGAACCAGCGCAGGCTCGGATAGCGCGCCGTTTTGAGCAGCGGATACAGAAAGCTCTTCTGCAGTCGCAGGAGTCGGTCGAACCGAGGGGACTTGAGTGCTCGGGTGTACAGCGTCGCGGGCTTGCGGAACTCGCCATCGATGAGCAGCTCGTCAAAGTCGTAGAACCGGGTTTGATCCCCTTTGGCGGCCTTCTTGCTGGCCTTTCGCGTGCCCCGGGGACGGGCCGAGCTCTCGGCTTCCCCCACGGTGGCGCCTAGGCCCAATCCCGCCAGCAGAGACAAAAAGAGCGCGATCCTCCGGGTTCGTTTCACGGGCTTCACGGTGTTCGACCTCCGGGCCCCCGTCGGGCAGGGGACGTACGTCGTGGCTGCGCCGCCGTGGCCTCGAGCATCCGAATGGTCGCGTGCACCGGATCCTCCTTGGCCAGGCCTTTCGCGGCCCTGACGAACTTCTTGTAATATAGCAGCGCCTGACGCGGCTGATCCAGATGGTCCTGATAGATCTTTCCGATCTGGAACAGGGCGCCGGGCACGATCCCGTGGCGTTTGATCACGGCCTGGTAGCCCGCGAGGGCCTGTTTGAACCTGCGCAGGCCGAACAGCGCCCGGGCCTGTCCGAGAAGCGCGCCTTGGTGTCGGGGCCAGATCTGCAGGACCCGCCCAAAGTGCGCGAGCGCGCCTTTGTAGTCCAGGTTGTCCACATAGACCTTGCCCAGGTTGAGCCGGGCGGCCACGTGCTCGGTGTCCAGCTTGGCCGCGCGCTCAAAGTCCATCACGGCTTTCCCCATCTCCTTCTGCGCCAGGAATGCCTGTCCGCGGCCGAAATGGAGCGCGGCACTGTTGGGCTTCAGGCGTAGGCCCCGCCCGTAGATCATCAACGCGGTGCGGGCGTCCCCCTTGGCGAGGTACAGTCCTCCGAAGTTGAGGTGGGCGATGGCGTTCCGGCGGTCGATGGCCAGGGCGGTCTGGATCAACGCCAGGGCCTTGGCGTGCTGCCTGAGCGCCAGGTGGCAGGCCGCGGCCAGACCCAGCGTGGTGAGATCCGTGGGTGTCCGCTTCAGCTGGGCCAGGAGTAAGGGTAGGGCTTTCTCAGCCTGCCCCCGGCGTTGGAGCACGTCCACCAGGCCGAACAGGACGCCGCGCTTCGGGTCGACTTTCAGCGCCTGCCTGTAGGTGGCTTCCGCCCGTCGGAGCTGCTCGAGGTGAAGCTGACAATAGGCCAGGTTTCTCAGGGACGGAAGGTGCCGGGGACGTTTCTCGAGCACCTGTTGAAAGGCGGCCAGTGCGCCCTCGTAGTCCGGCGACGGACGGCGTTTCAGGGCGTTTACGCCCTGGACGAAGATCGCAGCGACACCGGTGGGCCGAGGTCGCGGGGCCGCGCGTCGGCCCGGCGTCCCCGTGTCGTTTGTCAGGCGCGCCCTTCGCGGTCCGGAGCCTCCTCCCGACTGCGTCGGGCAGCCGCCGGCGAGGCAGGCGAGGGTCACGGCGAGCACTCCGGTGCGCGTCATGGCAAGCCCCCTTCGCTCAGGTCCGGCTGGGCGCCCCGGAGCGGCTCGTCGTGGCCGCCTTCGAGCACCTTGCGCCCTGGATTCGGGAAGCGGTCGGGATCGTACTTGAGCAGCCGCTGGGCGGCGCGGATGGTGAAGCGGTTGTACACCCGCAGTCGATGCGCCACGGCCACCGCCTTGCGGAACGCTTTGAGGGCCGCGTCTTCGACGGGTTGGGCCTTCATCTGCAGGGCCGCCTTGTACTCCTCCCGCTCGGCCGGCTTGGTGATGGACTTGGGCACCGGGATCGCGTACAGCGCTTCCACGGTGCGGGCGTACAGCATGCCGATCTTGTAGACGGCGGCGGTGGACCAGACGAGCGCCTTGTAGGGGAGCACGCTCTGGTAGAGCTTCTGGGCCTTCTCCCGCAGCTTGGCCTTCTTGATCAGCAGCGTGACGAGCTTGCCTCCCGAGCCGCTCAATGTGACCGCCTCGAATTGGTCGAAGACCACCTCGGCCAGCTGGAAGCGGGCCCAGCCGGCGTAGGCCGCGGCCAGGGATCCGGGGCGGAGCTTGCGTCTGGCAAAGGCTTTGATGGCCCGGCTGAAGTGCGCCAAGGCGATCGTCTGGCCGCGCTGCTGCGCGCCCAGCTTGCTCTTCCGGATGGTTCGTCCCGCCCGGGTCCAGGCGGCGACTTCCAGCGTCGGGTGCTTGGCGGTGAGCTTTCCGTCCTTGACGAACTTGAGGTAGAAGCTCTCAGCCGCCTTCCACTTCTTCTGGGATTCGAGCAGCTTGCCGATGCTGAAGTACGCCTTGGCCGCGTCGGCGCGCTTGGGGTACAGCTTCACATAGAGTCGGCGAATTCGCTCAGCGTCGCGATACCGGCCGATGGCTTCATTCATGACCGAGGCGTTGTAGAGCGCGTCCGGGGTCTGGGCGATCTTTTTCAGCTTGGCCATTTCGCCGTAGTACTTGGCCGCCTGGGTGAAGTTTGCCCGGCCCTCGTACAGGGCGCCCAGCACAAAGGTCGACCGGGAGGCGAACTCGGTGCGCCGGGCGATTTTTCGGACCTTCTTGTACAGCTTGATGGCGCGCTCCGTCTTGCCGGCCTTCTCCCACAGCACGGCGGTGTTGTACAGCGCGCGCTGCGCGTTCTTGTCCCGGGGGAACTCGGTGTACACGGCCAGCATGGCCTGGGCAGCCTCTGCGTACTTCTTGCGCCCCTCGAGGATGCCCGCGGCCTTGATGCCGGACGCGGCGATGATCGAACGCAGCGCCAGCCGCTTGTAGTGCTGGAAGTTGCGGATCTTGATCAGGTGGCGCGCCCACTTGACCACGTTCGGCCAGTCCTTGAGCCGGCTGAAGCTGTCGAGCGCCATCGCCCCCGAGAGCGCGGCGTAGCGGTCCTTCGGGTGACCCGTCACCACGGTGGCGAACCGGTCGCCGGCCTTGTTCAGGTAGCCGTGCTCGTAGAAGATTCGGGCCGCCTTGAACAGCACCGATGGGGTGTCCTTGCTCTTCGGGAAGCTCCGCGCGAAGGTGTCGCTGGCACTCACGAACCGTTTCTCCAGGGGTTGCAGCGCGGTCTTGGGGATCTCCTGGGTGCCCACCGAGCGGGGCACCGGGCGATCCAGTCCTTTGGAGGCCAGCAGCCGGGCAAGGCAGAAGACCCGCTGAAACGCCGCGTCCTCTCGAAACTTGGTCTTGGTGTCCTCGGCCACCAGGCCGTAGAACTTGGCCGCGTCAGAGTAGTCGGCGAACTGCCGGAGCAGCTCCGCCAGGTAGAAAGCCATGTTGGTCGTCTGCCCGGAGCGGGGGAACTGCTTCAAGAACGCCCGGTACTTGCTGGCGGCCCGTCGGAGGAGATCCTCCTTGCCGGCGGCCTTGCCCTCGCGGTGATAGTAGGTGGCCACGTAGGCCATCGCCTTCTCGGCCAGTCGGCGGCCGGCGGCCTGCAGCTGGGGGTTGGCCGCGTGGGCCCGCATCCAGGGGCTGTCCGGCTCGTAAAAGGTGACGATCTTCTGCAGCCCGGCGTCGAGGCGCTGGGGGTCCTTGAGGCGCACGAGGATGTCCACCTTCAGCTGGTGATAGTCGGTGGCCCTGGGCGAGCTTGGATTCTTGGCGAGCAGCCAGGCAATGACCTTGAGGGACGGTTCGTTCTTGTCCTGGGCGTCGAGGAAGCGCGCCATGCGCCAAAGGTGCAGCAGCGCGAGCTTGAGGCCCCCGATCCGCGTGAAGTACTGGCGCGCCAGGATCCAGCCGTCTTTCAGCTCGGCGTAGAACGTCACCAGGTCCCCCAGGGCCTGTTTCTTCAGGCGGGCCTTGCGGTGCCGGACCACGCTGTGCAGCGCCTTGACGGCCTCCTGATACTTCGCCTGGTGGTACACCGACCAGGCGTACTTGTACTCGGCGTAGCCAGCCATGAGGGACTTGGGAAAGCGCCGGAACACCATCTGGTAGTTGCCCATGGCGGCGATGAACTTGTTGGCGTCGAACCAGACCTCGCCCATCAGCAGGTACGCGTCGGCGGCGTAGGGGGAAGAGGGGTGTCGCGCGACCAGGGCCGACAGCACTTTGGCCGCCGCCGCCGATTTACCGCCCTGGTTCAGGCAGTAGCCGAGCCGGAACCGCGCCTCGTCACAGCGTAGACAGTCCGGATCCTCGGCCACGAGCTGCCGGAAGGTCTGGATCGCGGTGCTGTACTGCGCCTTGGGCTCCTGCGGCCGCACCTTGGTCTTCCCGGCGTCGAAGGCCGTCATGGCCTGTTCGTACCGCTGATACCGCAGCAGGTTCTGATAGCGGTCCTCCTCGAACTCCAGGTTTGCCTTGCGCATGAGATACTGACTGCGCTGGGCCCGGAAGCGGCGGAGCTTGTAGGTTCGCGACTTGAGAACCCGCTCGATCAGCTGGATCATCTTTTGGCGCTTCTCCGACTGCTGCGCCTCGTTCCGCGCCAGCGCGGCCTGGCGCGCCTTCTCCCGCTCGAAATCGATGGACTTCGGCCCGGTCTTGGTTTTGGCTCGGGTCGCGCCGGAAGCCACCGTGCCCGACTTGATGGAGAAGGCTTTGGTCTTTCGAGCGTCGATCTTCTGGGCGCGCGCCCGGTCGGAGGCCCAGAGGCCCAGGACGCAGAGAGTCAATAGGGTTGTGAGTCGCATGCCTGCCCTTGTCACCGTCGGGGCGCTCCTTTCCGATTCGTCTTGCTCGCCCGACGGACCGGACACGCCGCCCGCAAGCGACTGCGGAAGCGGCCGATTTCGTCGAGCCAGTACTCTCCCTCGAACGGCCAGGTCTGCTGACCGGGACGCAGCTGGAGGCGGAGCGTGCGGGGAAGCTGCCGCTGCGTCTTGTCGGTCCGGCCGGCCTGGAGCTTGCGCCGAGCGGCCTCGAGCTGGGATTTTTCGGCGAGCTCCACCTCGAGGCCGATCTCGTCGGCCTTCACCTTGACGGTGTCCTGCTGCACGAGGATGTCGCGCAGCCGGCGGCGGATCTCCAGCCCGACGCGCTGCATGTAGATCTTGTGGCGCTTGTTCAAATCGCTCTGCACAGCTCGCCGGGCCTTGCCGGAGAGATGTTTCGCGGCCAGCGTGCGCTCCAGCTCGAGCTGCTGGGCCGTCTTGAGGGTGCGGTAGAACCCGACGTCGGCCACCAGGGCGTAGAGCACCAGCCGCGGCAGGACCGCCTGGGGGCTGCGCGTCGCCAGGCGCCGTACTTCGAGGTACAGCTGGGTTTCGCTCGGCCGTCGGGCGAGGTACTTCCGGATCTGTCCGACGATGGTGTTGAAGCGCTTGTCGTACCGCTTGAGGGTCTGCTTGGCCTCGCGGTAGCGGCAGATGTTCAGGTAGGTCGCCGCCTCGAGCACCAGCAGGTCGGAGAAGTACTCCTGCTGGAAGAATGGCGAGCGCAGGCCGTGAATCGTGCCGAGGGCGCGGCGGTATTTCTCGGACATCACCTGGGTCCAGGCGAGCTCGTACTGGGCGCGGGCAAAGGCCCGGGAGCGGCGCCCGATCCGCTGGTAGAAGTGCGCCGCAGCCCGGAAGGAGCCGATCTCGAAGGCGAGCCTGGCCAAGGCCTGGCTGGCGAGGTCGGCGACGGAGCGGTTTTTTGCGACCTTGGCCGCTGCGAGCGCCTCCCGGAAGAAACGGACCGCGGTGCGCGCCTTTTTGTTTCCGGTGTAGATCAAGCCCAGGTGGTACCGCGCCGCAGGGTACCGCTTGGCCGCCTTGCTCACGGACCCGAAGTGGTGGAGCGCCTTCTTGGCGTTGTCGTACCGCTCATAGAATTCGCCCAGGAAGTAGTGGTACTCGTCCAGCCAGGCCCGGGGCCGCCCCTTCAGCTCGGATTCGAAGGCCGCCAGGAGCGCGATGACCGGGTGTACGAACTCGAGCTTGTCCACGATCCTCTGCAGCAGGCTGACCGCGCTGTCGAACCGCGGGGTGGTGGGTCCACGGCGGATCACCTCCACCAGGTAGCCGCTGGCAGCCTGGTACATGTTCACGCCGAAGAAGGCCCGGCCGAGCCCGTAGGAGGCCTCCAGGTAGGGGTAGGAGTTGGGTTGCACGAGCCCGGAATGCAGGAAGGCGTGTAGCCCGGTCGCGGCGTCCCACTCCCGCCCCCGCCGCAGGTTTTCGAAGGCCGCGCCGAGCACGGTCTTCACCTGCCCCTCGAGCTGGGCCGAGCGGGTCTTGGCGGCCTGGGCGTCCCGGGCGAGGCGCCTGGCCTCCAGCTTGAGCCGCTCCGCCTCCAGACGGAGCCGCTCCGCCTCCCGGCGGCGCTCCTCTTCCCGCTGCTTGGCCGCGTCCTGTGCCCTGCGGGCCTCGGTGGCGCGGCGGTCGTTCGGCAGGGCGCTGCCCGAGTCGCTTCCCTTGAGCAGGAAGTCGATGACCCGCCTGGGCACGTTTCCGCGCGTCATCTTCTCGACGTCGGTGGCGGTGATCGTGGGGCGGCTGGGAGCGTTCTGGATGTTCTGGATGACGATCTCGGCGGAGACGCCGGTCTTGCACAGCAGGATGATCTCGTCGACGGTGATCGCGGACGCGGGTCGGGAGTCAAGGAGCGTCAGCAGGAGCGGGAGGGCCCAGAGCAGCCGCTTCATTTTGCCCCCCGTTTTTTCGAGCCTCCCAGCAAAAAGGCGAGACCCAGGCTGATCTCGGACGGGAAGGTCAGCCGGAGCTTGTCCTCGCCGAGGCCCTCCCGGATGGCGAGGCGCTGGCGGAACTCCAGCCGCAGCGAGATCACCCGGCTGAGGAAGAACCGCAAGCCGAGGCCGAGGCCTGCCTCAGGCCAGACCCCACCCTCGAGGCCGAGGGTTTCTTCTCCGGTGGTGTAGACGCCCCCGAGCTCCAGCAGGAAGTACATGTCGAAGTGACCGACCTTGGAGTTGACCCAGCCGAACTTTCCGTAGATGGGGCTCCACACCACGGCCAGGCCAAAGCGCGCCAGGACCTTGTCGCGGAGCCGCGCCTGAATCAGCGAGTCGTCCTCCTCGAGCTGCTTTCGGAGGCCCGTGTCGACGCCGTAGCTGTACGCGCCGCCGATCTCGAGCGCCCAGTTCTCATTGAAGTGCCAGGCCAGGCGCAGGCCCGGGGTGAGATACACCAGGAAGGCGTCGTTGGGGAGCACGCCGAAGAAGAGGTCCAGCTCGAAGCGACCGGCCTTGGGGAACAGGCGGTCCACCACCACCTGCACTTCGCGCTTTTTGCCCCATTTCCGCTCCAGATCCCGCTCGAGCTGATCCCCCATCTGCTCGTCCGTCGACTTTGCGTCTGCCGCCGGCGTGGCCACCAGGGTCAGCAGGGAGATCGCGACAAACATCGCTGTGGGCGTTCGCATGGTGGTTCAGTAGCCTCCGATCGCGACCTCGAACTCGGTCGACGCGGTGTGTTCGTTCGGGGTGGCCCCCAGGCGGACGCTCAGGGTGCCCGACAACCGATGAATGGCGTGGAGGTCCAGGTCCCCGGGCACGCCCGTGATGCCGAGCACCACCTCCCAGCGGCCGCGGGCCGCCAGGAGCGCCTTGCGCGCGAATCCGAAGCCGTATTCCGGGATCTCCGTGGCGGACCGGTTGGTGAGCAACCGCAGGTCCGACAGCCGCGAAACCTCCTCGAAGAAGCCGCCGGTCTGGCAGGCCAGCCGACGCAGGCTAGGGCTGTCGGTGAGCCCTGCCAGGAAGAACCGCGTGGACTCGGGGAGTCCGGCGCTGTCCAGCGTGGTGGCCCGCTGCTCGTCGACATCCCCGGCGATGAGCACCACGGCGGGCCAGCACAGCGAGGCCGCGTCGGAGCCGCGGCACTCACTCAACCCTTGGGGAATGCCCCCCTCTCCGCCTCCGGGGAGTGTAAAGTGGGGAGCGTCCCCGAGCTCCCCTTCGTTCCGCAGGGTGTCCAGGGCGTCCTGGAGCAGCCCGTGGTCCCGGGTGCGCTGCTGCAGCCGGTTCACCTGGTCGTCGTCGTAGAGCCGATAGAGCGAGAGCTGGGTGTCCGCGGGCAACGGGCAGTTGACGGCCATGGTTTCGAAGCAGAGCGCTTCGCCGATGAGCTCGGACAGGGCGGCCAGCCGCTGGTCGGTGTCGTCACGCTCCCCGGCGTCTCTCGAGTGATCGTGCAGCAGCAGGAGCCGCGGCGGGCGATCCACGGCCGTCGCGTGCCAGGCCACCTCCTCCACCGTCCCCAGCAGGCTCACCGGATCGCCGGCGCCGGTGGTGAGGGTCAGCATGTCGACGAACACGTCCTGGGTCAGGTTCTCGGGTTCGACAAAGCCCTCGGCGCTCGGGTAGAGCACCGTGTCGCCAACCGAAATCCGGTCCCCGGCGGCCACGGCCTCGTTCCGCTCGTTGGCCAGGAAGAAGGAGATCGCGAGCCGGGAAGGGGGCCCTTCGCAGTCGACGGCCAAATACGGGCCCTCGGCCTGGGCGGCGATGCTCCGGGGGTAGACCCCGAGCACCCCCACCGCTTGGGTGGCCGACTCCCAGCGTGGTATCCTCACCACAACGTCGGCGTTGTACTCACAGGAGACAACCGATAAGATCAGCATCAGCCCAACGGCTGCGCCCCGGAAGGCGCGGGCGATGCTTTGTCGGGACGGTCTCGGGCCCCTGGCGCGGGGTGCCGTCTTGGGGCCGGATCGAGGAGAGTCAGGAGCAGCGCACATGATCGATACTCATTGGATACATAAAGCTTTCGTTACTTTAGTAAGATCGTCCAGGATGTGCAACCAATTGGCGTGCTCCAGCCGACGAAAAAAGCTCCTTCTGGTCGCCGGCATTCTAGCAGTGTTTGCCCTTGCCGTCGGGTGTGGGAGACCCTCCGGGATGGAGCAGCCCGAGCTCCAGGTGGATCCCCCGGTTACGCTCTTTTTTCCCCGGGTGATCGCCGGCACGGTGGATCGTGCCCCGCTGGTGCTGCACAACGTGGGGCGCGCGCCCCTGGTGATCTCCGAGCAGGGTCTCGTCTTCGGTCGGATCGACGGGCCCTTCACGCTGGAGGATCCGCCGGCGCTGCCCGCCACCATCGAGGCCGGGGAGAGCCTCGTGCTGAACGTGCTCTACACACCGACCATCGGCAGTGGAGCAGAGCGTGACGAGGACACCCTGACCGTCGCGAGCAACGACCCAGAGCCGGAGCGGGCCGTCTGGGTGGTGAACATCCGTTCGTCGAACACCGGGCCGGTGATCTCGATTCTCCCGCACGAGCTGGACTTTTCCCTGGTTGAGGGCCACCGTGGGCCGATCACTTTCACCGTGCTCAACAGCGGCACCGAGCCCACCACGGTGGCTGACCTGCGGATCGAAGGGGGGCCGGAGTTCAGCATGGACTTCGATTCGTCCAGCCTGCCGCGGGCCCTGGACGTCGGAGAAACCTTCAGCTTGCAGGTGACGTGCTCCACTGCGGAGAGCTCGAACATCGACAACACCACGGGCATTGCCACGCTCATCGCCCTGCCCGAGGATCCGTCCCATCAGGCGGGCACCGCCACGCTGTACGGCCCCCCCACGGCAAACGCGGGCGACAGCATCGACACCGAACCCATGAGCCCGTTTCCCGTGGAGCTCAACGGTCGAGGCTCGCGCTCCCTGGGCAACACCATCTCGAGCTATGCGTGGACCGTGGTCAGCTGGCCGGCCGGCAGCATGGACGCCTCGGCCTTCAACGCCGGCGCGGCGCAAACGCCGGACTACGAAGAGGCGCCGAGCTGTCCTCCGGGCCAGAACACCGTGTCAGAGCCGTGCTTCATCCCGGACGTGCCCGGGGTGTACCTGTTCGAGCTGCGCACCAAGGATCTTCGCCCGTTCTGCGAGCTCGGAAACACCGGGGAGGTGGATCCTTGCGAAACCGGGGCCGACTGCTGCTCCTTTTCCTGCAACGGCGCCGTGGACAGCCAAGGGAACACCACCTGCGACGGCTCGACCATCGATGGCATCTGCCGGGATGGCTCGGGCTGTGAGATCGATTCGGTAAACGTCTCCACGATGGAGGTCCGCGCCTTGGGCCAGGGCATCATCGTGTACCTGGAGTGGGACGGCACCGGCGACTTCGACCTGCACCTGGCAGACGACTACGGCGGGCGCTGCGTCACCGGCGGCACGGTGCATCTGGAGCAGAGCTGCAAGGACGACACGGACTGTCAGCCCGGCGACACCTGTGACGCTGCGCCGCGCCGCAGGTGGGGAGGCACCGGGGACTGCTACTGGAACAACGCCCAGCCCGACTGGGGCGTGCTGCGGGCCACCAATGACGCCACCTGCACCACCAGCTTCGACTGCGTGGACTATCCCCAGTATGCCGACTGCATCGGGGACGCCGGCGCGGCCTTCTGCACCAACACGCTCGACGATCCGCGGCTGCTCAAGGACGAGGACACCGCCTTCGGCCCCGAGATCATCAAGCTCCGGGATCCGATCCACGCCCCGGGTCCGGCGAACGTCTACCACTTAGGCGCGTACTACTTTCCCCACACCATCCATTTCCAGCCGCGGATCGCCACGGTCTCGGTGTTCTACGAGGGGATCGAGGTCTTCGCCCAGGGGCAGCCGGGGGTCCGGCTGTCGCGGGTGCTGAACAACACGGGCGGCGTGCGATCGTTCTGGTACGTGGGGTGGCTGGTGGTGAATCCCGGAGGCGCCACGCTCATCGCCAACCCCGGTCCCATCGTGGACACCGCGGTCAGCGGCTTCCCGGCGCTGCAGGATCCACCCTAGAGAGCCCTCTGCATGATCCCCCTGCGCAGCACCCTTGGGCTGGCGATCTGCCTGGCCCTGGGTGCGACCGCTGCCTGGGGCTCCTGCCGCAGCCGTGGGCGAGAGGCTGCGGGGCCCGCGCCCCGGGCGGACGCCGCGGTGAAGGTGCTGCCCACGGTGTCCTGGCCGGAGCCCTGGGACGAGCTCGCCGCAGTCAGTCCCACGGGTGAGCTCACGCTCAGCGACCCTCTGACGCCCAATCTGGACCTGCGGGCGCTGCGGGTCGGCGCCCGCGAGCCCCCGGCCCCGCCCGCGCCGCCGCGGTGGCTGAAACCATCGCTGACGAAGCTGGCGGCCCTTACGCGGCAGGGAGACAGCGCCGCGGCGCAGGTGCTCACCGGGGATCTCCTCAGGGCGCGGCGCATGGACGCGCGGGCGCTCGCCGCCTTCACCTCGGTGGCGTGTGTGGACTGCGTGCTGGCTGCGGTGGAGGTGCTCCGGCAGCGGCTCGTGGAGCGGAGCTGGGCCTGGGCCGAGACCCGCTGGCTGTTGCCGCTGTGCGGGCACGTTCACGAGCGGGTGCGCGCCGCCGCGCTCCACGCCTTTGCCGGCGCTGCCACCCAGCTCGGCGTCAAGACCCTCCGGCGGCAGCTCGACCACTTTCTGCGGGTGTTTCGCTCCTTGACGGCAGATCCTTCGCCCCTGGTGCGGGCCCGGGCGCTGACCCTGCTCGGGCGGCTCCACGATCGGACAGCGCACCGGCTCCTGGTGGCCGCGACCCGGGATCGCTTCCCTGCGGTGCGGATTGCCGCGGTGGAAGCCCTGTTCGAGGCCGTCAGGCCGGTTCCCGGGGCGCCGAGCACGAAGCGGGTCTGCGCCCTGCTCGACGATCCATCCCCCACGGTGCGCGCGACGGTCCTGACCTCGCTCCCGCGGCTCAGCGCGCCGTGCCCCATGGAGCGGATCGTCGCCTTGCTCAACGACCCTGCGCAGTCGGGGCTGCGTCGCCACACCGATGTCAGCGGCTCCCACGGGCCCCTGGGGCCGAGCCTGCCGGTGCGGGAGGCCGCCTACTGGGCGCTCCCCCCGGCGTTCCGCGCCGGCCGGAGCGCCGACGCGCCGTTGCGCCGACGGATCGCGGCTGCGCTGCGCCTCGTCCGGGAGCTCCGCCCGGCGCTCCTCGGGCGCCCCCCGGCGCGCCTGCGGCCCATGCGGCCCCTCCCCGCGAAGCTGCCGCAGCCGCCGGAAGGGCTGCAGGCGGCCACCAACAGCCTCCTGACAGCGCTGCTCGCCGCGGGCGGGGCAAAGGCCTTTCGCAGGCTGCTGCAGAGCCGCGCCAAGCAGGCCGCGGTGGCCATGGTCCTGCCGCGCCTGCACGCGGCGTCCCTGATCGAGCTGCTCGGCGTGGCCGAGGTGACGCTGCGAGGTCCGCTGCTCTTAGGCGTGGTGGGGCTGCTGGCGCATGCGTCCCCGGCGGTGCGCCGCGCCGCTCTGGCGCGGCTGGGCAGCTCCACCGTCGACGACCGGAGAGCAGTGGTGCTGCGCCGAGCGCTCTGGCTGGCGCGCGAGGATCCCCAGCCCCTGGTGCGCCGCGCCGCCCTGCGGCTGCTCGCCGCCTGGGATCACGGGGCGGCCGTGCGGGATCGGGCGCTCAACAGCGTTGGGGATCGCCACCCTGCCGTACGACACCTGGCGATCCCGCTCGCGGTGCGGCTCGCCCCCCGACGCGCCCTGCCGCTGCTGCCGCAGCGTCTGGCCGGGGAGTCGCCCGGAGTGCGTGCCGTGATCCTGCGCTTGCTCATCCGCCGGCCGTCGGCGCGTCCCATGCCGTTGCTCGTGGCCCGCGCGCTCGACGACGTCTCCCCATCGCGGATCGTGGTCCCTCTGGGCAACGGCACCGAAACCGTGATCGTCGGTGGCAGCTTCGGGACCGTGCGGGGCGCGGTGCTGTCGGCCCTGGAGCAGGCCTTCGGTCCCCGCCACCGGGGCGACGAGGCCGCCCGGGCGAAGCGCTGGCAGGACGATCTCCTGCGCCTCGGCTGGAAGCTCTGAGCACAGGTGAGCTGAGCGAGGCGGCTTGTGCTCTCCCAAAATCCGCCGTATCAACAGAGGCTCTGGGGGGGCCACGGAGGTCCAGATGACCGAGTACGATGCCGAGGAGTTGCAGGCGCAAGGGGAGGAGCTTCGAGCCGAGCTCGCCCGGGTGCGCGAGGCCGGTGATGATCCGGAGCGGCTGGCGTGGCTGCTCCGCGCCTGGGGGACCTACTGCGCCGTGGACGGCGAGCCGCAGCTAGGGCTAGACGCGTACCGGGAATCCGCGGGGATCTATCGGGAGCTCGGCGACGAGCTCGCCGAAACCGGGGTGCTGCACGACGCGGGGCAGCTGCTCGAGCAGATGGGGGATCCGGAGGGCGCGCTCGAGCTGCTGGATCAGGCGTTGGCGTGCGGCGAGCGCGCCGGGGATCCCGACGCCCAGTCCGTGATCCTGCACGATCGTGCCCAGGTGCTGATCGAGTGCGATCGCGTGGACGAGGCCTACGAAACCTATCGCCGCGGGTGTGAGCTGTGCTCCGAGCATGGCGACGATGGCAGCCGGTACGCCATGCTGCAGGCCTGGGCAGAGCTGTACGCCGACGAAGACGAGCCCGAGCGCGCCATGGAGCTGTGGCGCGAAGCCCAGGCCATTGCCGAGCAGTACGACGACACGGTGCGCCTGGCAGAGGTCCTGCGGGCTGTCGGGGGACTCCAGGCCGAAACTGAACGGTTCGAAGAAGCGCGCCAGACCCTGGAGCGCGCCCTCGAGCTGGCGCGGGAGAACTACGACTCGGAGCAGGAGCTGGCGCTGCTGCTGGAGCTCGGCGAGGTGCAGGTGGAGCTCGAAGATCTGGACGGGGCGGCAGGCTCCTTCGAGGCGGCCCGCCTGCGCGCCGTGGAAACCGAAACCCCCGGGGGGGTCGCCCTGGCCTGGCTGGCCCTGGGCAACGTGTCCCGGGACGCCGAGGAGCTGCGCACGGCCCAGAAGCGGTACGCCGAGGCAGAGACCCTGTTTCGGGAGCTGAGCGATTCCGACGGCCTCGCCCTCGCCTGCCACCGACGGGGGGCGGTGCTGGCCGAGCTGGGTGAGCTCGACTCGGCCCGCGAGCTCCTCACCGAGGCCCTGAAGCTGTACGACGCCCTGGGCGACGACCTCGGCAATGCCGTGGTGAAGCAGGCTCTCGCCGCGGTCGAGAGAAGCAGCCCCTAGCGCTAGCCTGGACTACGAGGAACCTCCCGGGTTCATAGGGAAAGTTCTCAGAAAATCACAGCCCCTCCTCCGTGTTGCCTTGCGCCCCTCACCTGCAATGTGCTACTGAAACTTAGGTATCAGCAATAGTCGTAGGCATGGCCGGTGTCGTGGAAGGAGCAGAGCGCAATGGGAAACAGACTACTGAGCGTGGTGGTGTTGGGCTGTCTGGCAACGGCCTGTGGGCCGGTGTCCGGGGTCGGCAACAACAACAACTATAATAACACCGGGCCCTGTACCAACGGATCCGTGCACTGCAACCTGATCTCGATCGAGGTCTGCAACAACGGCGCCTGGGTTTTGCAGACCACCTGCCTTTCCCCGACGCCATACTGCACGGAGTCGGTCATGGGCCCGACGTGCACGCCCTGCCAGCCGAACGTCGACTTCTGCGTGGGCGGTGACATCTACTCCTGCACGCCCGAGGGCCAGACCGGGACCCTCGTCCAAACCTGCACCGGGGATCTCTCGTGCTCGGGCGGAACGTGCACCAGCCCGTGCCTGGTGGCAGCGCAGCAGAAGTCGTACATCGGGTGCGACTACTGGCCCACGCCCACGGCCAACTCGCAGCTCGACCCCGCCTTTGACGGAAACTTCGGCGTGGTGGTGCACAACGCCAACTCCAAGGACGCCACGATCACCATCACCCGCGGCGGCAGCCCGGTGGTGGAGCAGGTCGTGCCCGCCGGGCAGCTGCAGGTCTTCGAGCTCAACTATGTGGCAGAGCTCAAGCTCGACGCGCAGGCGGAGGAGTCCAAGATCGTCTCCGGCGGGGCCTACCACTTGACGTCCACGATGCCGGTGACGGTGTACCAGTTCAACCCGCTGGACTTCGAGCAGGGCGGAGTTTTTTCACACACCAACGACGCGTCGCTGCTCCTGCCCACCTATGTGCTCTCCCAGAACTACATCGTGATGGCGCGTCAGACCTTTGGCGTAGACACCTCGGGGTTCGGCATGTGGAGCTTCATCCCGGGCTTCATGGCCATCGTGGGCACGGAGAACAACACCCAGGTGACCGTCACCCTCGCCGGCCGCACCCAGGGCGGCACCGGCGTGCAGGCGGGCTCGGCGGGCAGCGTCCAGAACTACACGCTCAACCAGGGCGAGGTGCTGCAGATCGTCAGCGAGATCCCCACCAGCTGCTCCGGCACCCAGACCAGCGACGACTGCAACGGCCTCGGCGGAATGTGCTCCTACTGCGACATGGGTCACCAGTACGACCTCACGGGCACCATCATCGAGTCCACCGCGCCCGTGGCGGTGTTCTCGGGCCACGTCTGCGACTTCGTGCCCTTCAACTACTGGGCCTGTGATCACCTCGAAGAGCAGATGATCCCCCTGGAAACCTGGGGCAAGAACTTCGTGGTCGGCCGCACCGAGCCCCAAGCCGAAGCCGGCTACCCCGACGAGCCCAACGTGATCCGCATCGTCAGCGGCGCCAACAACAACGCGATCCGGTTCAACCCGGCCCAGCCCACCGTGGGCAGCGGGACCACGCTCAACAAGGGCGAGTGGGTCGAGTTCCTCTCCACGCAGCACTTCCATGTGGACGCGGACTACGCCGTCATGATCGGCCAGTTCCTCGTGGGGCAGAACTACTACTCCTCCGGGGCCCAGGCCGACTACTGGGGCGATCCGGCCTACTCCCTGATGGTGCCTACCGAGCAGTTCCGCGGGGACTACACCTTCCTGGCCCCCTCGACGATCACCTACAACTTCGTCAAGATCACCAAGCGGGTGGGCGAAGGCAGCCCCGCGGCCCTGCTCGACGGCGTCCCGGTGGACGAAGGGCTCTTCTCCACTCCCATCGGCGGCACCCCCTACGGCGTGGCCAACGTGCCCATCTCCGGCACCCACCACTCCATCACCACCTCCAACGGCGAGGCCTTCGGCATCGTCATCTACGGCTTTGCCTCCTACACCAGCTACAGCTACCCCGGCGGCATGGACCTGCAGTACATCAACCCCGTCGACTAAACAGCATCACATTGACCACGATCCATCCCGCCAGGCTGCGTTGCTCGCTGCGGTGCGTGCTCACGTACGTCAAGTACGCTGCGCGCGCTCCTCACTCGCGCCTTGCCTGGCGGGCGCCTCGTGGCCACTGTGACGCTGTTTTGCTCAGTGTCCATGAGACCCTGGCGAATCTCCGGTCCCCGACGCCCGATTCCGCAAAACAAAGGCAACCACGTAACCACATCGGGCGAGATCCGGCAGAAACCACCCCGAGTGATTTTCACTCACCCCCGATCCTGCGCGTTTTTGGCCGAAATCCGGCAAAAACCACCCCGAGTGACGCTCACTCACCCCCGATCCTGCTGAAAATCGCGCAGAAATCACCCCGAGTGATTTTCACTCACCGCTGTTTCTGCTGAGTGGGGGGTCAAGCGGGATAGTCGATATTGGAGAAATTGTTTGGTCGCGGGATCAACGATTGTGGAATCGACAGTTTGTATAATCCACCCGGTTGCGGGATCCTCTCTGTATGGATTCGGAACGTGAAGTGGATGGACGACAAGAGGTGATGCTGGGGTTTGCCGAGGTCGCCGCTGATGAGGGGGGCCACTTCTTCTACGTCAGGATCCCGGGCGACATCCGTCCGAAGGAGCGACGAGAGCGTTTCGACGACCGGCTCGAGGAGGCGCTCGCTGCTCACGATCTCGGCGAGGTCACGGGTGGTGGCTCACAGATTGGGGAAGGTGGCGGAATTGAGTTTTGCGGCATTGATGTGGTGGTGACGGACCGTGAGAAGGGGCTCCCGCTGATCATTGAAACCCTGCGCGTGCTCGAGGCTCCCAAAGGCACGGTAGTGGAGCAGTACCTGCCGCAGCGAATCGACTTCCACGTGGACACCTACCGAGGTACGTAGTCCCCTGAATTTGCCCACTTGGCTGGATGTAGGGTAATGTAGGATTATGGACCTTACCCAGGCCATTGATCTGTTCTTCATCCACATCAAGGTCGAGCGCGGGCTCGCGCGGAACACGATCGAGGCCTATGCAGGAGATCTGCGCTCTTTTTTGGACTATTGCCTGCGGCATGACGTGGCCGAGGCGGAGGGGGTGAGCTCGCGGCTGGTGGTGGACTTCTTGCTCTGGCTGACCGGAGAGGGGCTGTCGGCCCGGTCCCAGGCGCGGCGGCTGGTGGCGGTGCGGGGGCTGTTCAAGTTCCTGTGTGGGGAGCGCTACCTGGCCAAGGATCCGACCGCGGCGGTGGAGCTGCCGCGGGTCCCGCGGCGGCTGCCCGGGGTGCTCGGCGCCGACGAGGTGGAGCGGCTCCTGGCGGCGCCGGATCAGCGGACCCTGCTCGGGCTGCGGGATGCAGCCATGCTCGAGACGCTCTACGCGACTGGGATCCGGGTGTCGGAGCTGGTCGGGCTGCGGCTCGCAGACCTGCACCTTGAGCGGGGCTACCTGATGGTGTTCGGCAAGGGGTCCAAGCAGCGGCTGGTGCCGCTGGGCGAGCACGCGATCTCGCTCATCGAGGAGTATCTGGAGCATGTGCGGCCGGTCTGGGATCGGGGGCACCCGGGGCTGTTTCTGACGCAGCGGCAGCGGACCATGACCCGGCAGGGGTTCTGGAAGCTGATCAAGGGGCATGCCCGGCGGGCAGAGATCCGGCAGCCCATCAGCCCGCACAAGCTACGGCACTCTTTTGCGACGCACCTGCTGGATCACGGGGCGGATCTGCGGGCCGTACAGGAGATGCTCGGTCACGCGGACATCTCCACGACGCAGATCTACACGCACGTGTCCCAGGCCCGGCTGCTCCGGATGTACGACGCGCATCATCCGCGGGCCTGAAGAACCGCTGAACAACGGGTCAAACCAGGGTGGCGGTGATGTGGGGCAGCACGTCGGCTGCGCTGGCGTTCAGGGTCACGGCGGCCAGGCGGTCCAGCGGGGTCTCGCCCTTGTTGACGATGATGAGCTTGCCGCCGTGCTCGATGGTGAGGACCGGGAGGCCGGCTGCGGGATGGACCACGAGGGAGCTGCCGACCACGAGCATGAGGTCGGCCTGCCGGGCCGCCTCGAGGGCGCCGCGGAGGACCGGCTCGGAGAGCAGCTCGCCGAAGAAGACGACGTCGGGACGGACTGAGCCGCCGCAGGCGGGGCAGGGCGGCGGGAGCGCGGTTTGCAGGAGGGTCCAGACCTGCTCGAGGGCGAGCCGGTGATCGCACTGCTCGCAGTAGTACCGGCGGGTGTTGCCGTGGAGCTCGAGCACGTTCCGGGAGCCGGCCTCGGCGTGCAGGCCGTCGATGTTCTGGGTGATCAAAGCCTTCAGGCGGCCGGCCGTTTCAAGGGCGGCGAGGGCCTCGTGCGCCGGGTTGGGGCGGGCGTCCCGGAGGGCGGGGTAGCGCACGTCCCGGAAAAAGCGCCAGTAGTAGGACGGGTCTTTTCGGAAGTGGGCGATGTTGGCGTATTTGTCGGGGTCGTACTCGGTCCAGAGCCCACCCTCGCCGCGATAGGTCGGGATGCCGCTGTCGGCAGAGATCCCGGCGCCGGTGAACACCACCAGCCGCTCGGCGCCGCCGATGAGGGTCTGGGCCTGGGCGAGCTGCGCTTTGAGGTCTTGCATCATGAGCGTGTGCTGAGCATGGAACAAATCCGACCGCCAGACAACCACTGTTCAGCCGGGTGAGCCGCAATACGATTTGATCCCGCCCGCCGAAACCGGTACGCTGCGGCCACTTGCGACGGCGGCGGCGAATGCGTCCGCGAAAGCGATCATCATGCGTTTCTTGATTACCGGCGGCGCCGGGTTCATCGGATCCCACCTCTCGGACTTCCTGCTGGCCCAGGGAGAGGAAGTGTTCGTGATCGATGATCTCTCCACCGGCGCCATGGACAATATCAGGCACCTGAAGGGCAACCCCCGCTTTCACTACGAGATCGCGTCCATTGCCGACGGCTCGCTGCTCAATGAGCTGGTGGACTCGGTGGACATGGTGTTCCACCTCGCGGCCGCGGTAGGGGTGAAGCTGGTGGTGGAGAGCCCGGTGCGCACCATCGAGACGAACGTCAACGGCACGTCGTGGGTGCTCGCGGCGGCCCAGAAAAAAAGCAAGCCGGTGCTCGTGGCCTCGTCCTCAGAGGTGTACGGAAAGTCGGCCCTGGTGCCCTTTTTAGAGGACACCGACATGGTGCTCGGGCCGTCCTCCAAGGCCCGGTGGTGCTACGCCTGCTCCAAGGCCATCGATGAGTTCCTGGCGCTGGCCTACTTTCGGGAGCGGGGGCTCCCCACGGTGGTGGCGCGGCTGTTCAACACCGTGGGAGCGCGGCAGACCGGACGCTACGGCATGGTGATCCCCACCTTTGTGCGCCAGGCTCTTTCGGGCGAGCCCATCACCGTGTACGGGGACGGCACCCAGACCCGCTGCTTCACCCACGTCGCCGACGTGGTGGTGGCGCTGTACGCGCTGATCCGCGCCTCGGAGGCCTACGGACAGGTGTTCAACGTGGGCAGCGCCCAGGAGATCTCCATCGGCGAGCTCGCCCGGCGGGTCAAGGCCGCCACGGGCAGCCGGTCCGAAATCCAGCTCGTGCCCTATGACAAAGCCTATGCCGAGGGGTTCGAGGACATGCAGCGCCGAGTGCCGTCCGTGGAGAAGCTCACGGCCCAGGTCGGCTGGTCGCCGGCGCGATCCCTCGAGCAGATCATCGGGGACGTGATCGCCCACGAACGGATAGGCGATTGATGCGCCGAGTGGTGCGCCGATTGATGCGTCGATGAGCTGGTTCGAGCTCGCGCTGCCCGGGCTGTTGGCCTTTGTCGTCTCGGCGCTGGCAACGCCCGTGGTGCGCGGGCTGGCGCGACGCTTCGGGGCGGTGGCGCGCCCGCGGGCCGACCGCTGGCACGCCGAGCCCACGGCGCTGATGGGCGGCATCGCGATCTTCCTGGGCTTTGCCGTGGCCTTCCTCACGCTCTGGCCCTTTCCGGATCGGCGGCTTCCAGTGCTCGCGCTGTGCGGCGCGGGCATGTTCGGGCTGGGGCTGCTGGACGACCTGGTGTCGTTGCGTCCGGCCGCCAAGCTGGCGGGCCAGATCGCCGTCGCCGCGACGTTCACCTTTGCGGGCGTGCTGCCGATCTACACCTTTGTGCCGGTGATCGATATCGCGATCACCATCCTGTGGCTCGTCGGGATCACCAACGCGCTGAACCTGCTGGACAACCTAGACGGCCAGGCCGCCGGGGTCACGGTGATCGCCGCGGGGTTCCTCGCCTACTTCTTCCTCGCGGCCGGGCAGCCCCTGGAGGCCGGCGTGGCCCTGGCCGTGGTGGGGGCCGCCCTGGGATTCCTGCTGTTCAACTGGAACCCGGCGTCGATCTTCATGGGTGACTCGGGCAGCCTGCTGCTGGGTTTTCTGCTCGCCGGGGTGACCCTGTTCAACCAGTCCCACCGCACGCGGAACCTCCTGGCCACCCTCGCCGTGCCGCTGCTGGTGCTGATCGTCCCAATCCTGGACACCGCGCTGGTGACCCTGGCGCGCAAGGCCCACGGCCGGGCGGTCAGCCAGGGGGGCACGGATCACATCTCGCACCGGCTGGTGGCGCTCGGCCTCACCGAGCGGATGACGGTGCTGGTGGTGTACGGGGTCGCGATCGCCTCGGGGCTGATGGCGATCTTCGTGCGCCAGCTCCCCACGGCGCTGGCCATCGCGGCCGTGCCGGTGTTCCTTGGGCTGCTCTGGTTCGGGCTGATGATCGTCGGGCGGGTGCGGGTCTACCGCGGGGACGCCGCGGGGAGGCTGCCTCAAACCGCGACTCCGGAGGGCGGCGCAGGCGCATCCGCGACCGGCGCGGCCGACGCGGCCGACGCGGCCGGTGATGCCGCTGACGCCGACGCGCCCGGGGAGATGGCCCCCAGGAGCGTGCTCGCGATCATGAACATGGCCAACCGGCACCAGATCCTGCTGGTGCTGTTCGATCTGCTGGCGGTGATCTTTTGCTACTACCTCGCCTTCATGCTGCGCTTCGGAAGTGACACCGCGCCGTTCTTGAATGCCTTCCTGGCGTCGTTGCCGGTGGTCATCGCGGTTCAGATCGGGCTGTTCTGGTTGACGGGTCTGTACCGGACGGTGTGGCGGTTCTTTGGGCTGACGGATGTCGCGCGGCTCGGGATCTCGGTGCTGGTGGGCGTGGCGGGCAGCGTGGCCGCGGCGACGTTCCTGTTCCGGTTCACGCTCCTGTCGCGGGCGGTGTTCGCCGTGGACGCCGTGCTGCTGTTTCTCGTGCTCGCCTTTGGCCGGTTCGTGGGGCGCGCGTCCTGGCTGGTGTCCCAGCAGCAGGATCGCCGCGCGAATCTTCGCACGCTGATCTACGGCGCCGGGGCGGCGGGGAGCGCCGCGGTCCGCGAGCTGCGGGAGAGCGTGCGCTGGCCCCTGCGGCCCATCGGGTTTTTGGACGACAACCCGGAGCTGCACGGTCGGATCGTGCAGGGCGGCCGGGTCTTCGGGGGCCTGGACCGGCTCGAAGAGGTGAGCCGGGAGCGACGCGCCGAGGCGCTGCTCGTAACCATTCAGCACCTGGAGGACGAGCGGTGGCAGGAGCTGCGGGATCGGTGTCGAAAGGCTGGCCTCAAGCTGCGGCACCTGCAGCTCGCCATCGTGGAGGTCGCGCTGGAAGAACCCGAACCGCCTGCTGACAAAGCGGAGTCCGAAACAACCGCGGAGTCTGAGCAGGCCTTAGCGTCCGAGACGAGCGTGGAGTCCGAGCAGGCCGTCGGGTCCGAGGGCCCAGTGGAACCTGAGGACCCGGGAGCGGGCCGATGACGCTCACGCCCTTGATCGAACGCGCGCAGGTGATCGTGGCCCTCGGCCCGGGCGGCGTGGGCAAGACGACCACGGCCGCGGCCCTGGCGCTCAAGGCGGCGCGGGCCGGCCGGCGGACCGTGGTGTGCACCATCGATCCGGCCAGGAGGCTCGCCAGCTCCCTGGGTGTGGCCCTGGGCAGC
Source organism: bacterium (assembly GCA_043825095.1). Lineage (GTDB taxonomy): Bacteria > Myxococcota_A > Polyangia > HGW-17 > JAJRWW01 > JBDRSE01. The sequence goes on along the minus strand of JBDRSE010000156.1, from coordinate 3,564 downwards.
GAGCCCACTCAGGTGGCCCCGGAGCGGTTCACAGAGGCCGGGCTGGAGCCCACGACGCAGCTGTACGCGATGATGCTCGACGCCTCCGAGGCCTTGGACCGGATGCTCCTTTCCACGGGGCGGGATCCAGAGCTGACGAAAAAGCTCAGGAGTCACCCGCTGTACCAGACCATGGTCCGGGAGCTGCCCGGGATGCACGAGTACGCGGCCATCTCCCGACTGTACGAGCTGCAGCAGCAGGGGGGGTGGGACCTGGTGGTGCTCGACACCCCGCCCACGACCCACGCCCTGGACTTCCTGGATGCGCCCCGGCGGATGATCCGGGCCCTGGAGAGCCCGGCCATGCAGTGGCTCGTGAAGCCGTACCTGCGCGCCGGGCACCTCAGCCTCAAGCTGCTCGGGGGAGGCCGCGCCTATGTGCTGCGGCGGCTGGCGCGCATCGTGGGCACGGGGCTGCTGGAGCAGATCGCCGAGTTCCTGGTGCTGTTCGAAACCGTTCTGGACGGGGTGCACGAGCGGATCGACGCGGTGAGCCGGCTGCTCACCGGGAGCGAGATGCGCTACGTCATCGTCACGTCCCCGGCGCCGGCGAGCGTGCAGGAGACCACCGAGCTCGCGCGCCAGCTCGGTCTCCGCCGCCTGCGCGTGGATGCGCTCGTGATGAACCGGCTGCACCGGCTGGCGAGCTTCCGTACGGCCGAGCCCGAGGCCATCGCCGAGGAGCTGGCCCGCCAGCCCGACGTCAGCGAGATGGCCGCCGAGGATCAGCTCCGGCTGCTCGAGTGGCTGTCGATCACGCACCGCCGGTTTCAGCGCCTCGCCCAGGCGGATCAGCGGCAGCTGGACTGGCTGCAACAGCAGCTCCCCGAGTGTCCGCTCACCGCCACCGTCCCGCTCATGGCCCAAGACGTGCACGACTTAGACGGCCTCAGCCGGATCGCCGAGTACCTTTAGGCTTACCGCCGCCAGCTAGAACCGCAGCGCGACTCCGGAGGAGACGCCGAGGACGAACGTGGACTGCTTGGGGAACACGCCGCCCGGGTCGGCTTCGACATACCAGGCGACCCTCTGGGAGCCGATGGCAACGCCGATCACCGCCCCGATCATCGCATAGCCGTGCTTGAAGGTGTCTCGCTCATCGGCGAGGGTCACCACCAGGGAGTGGTAGAGGATCGCGCCCCCGACCTGCGCGCCGAGGTAGAGCGAGAAGATGTCTTTCTTGCCGCCGCCGACGGCGTAGAAACGGTAGCGAAGCAGGGCCTGAAACGAGAGCACCGGGGTGTCGGAGACGTCGGAGAAGCTCACGCCGAATCGGCCGGTGAGGGTCAGCAGGTGCCTCTTTGCGAGGAAATAGCCGAATTCGAGCTGCCCGCCGATGGGACCGAGCGCCAGGCCGGCCTCGTAGGGGTTGGTCTTCTCGAGGTCGCTCACCATGGACGTGGACAGGAGCCCCACGCCCAGGGCGAATCCGGCGGAGAGGTAGAAGCGTGGGAGGCCCTTTTTCCCCCCGGGGCCGGGCCCGGGCCCGGGCCCGGGATCCGGCTTTTTGCAGCACTTGTGATCCTTGCTCGTCTCGCAGAAGTCGGGGGGGAGGTTCCGACAGGGATCGCCCTTGATCATGATGATCTCCGGCGCCCCTGCCGTGGCCTTGATGGGGGAGCACACCACAGTGCCGCTCGCGTTCTGCACCTCGATGTAATAGGCCAGCCGGACCCCGCTGACGTCAGAGCCGGGAATCAATCCGGACCAGGTGTCTCCGCTCGCCGGCTTCTGCAGCATCAGCTTGGAGAACGACGCCTTGCCGTGGGGGCGATAGAATACGATGACCTTGGCGGCTCCGACCTCAGAGGTCACCCGCACCACCATGGAAATCGACTTGCCTGCCATGGCCTCGTCCACCGAGGTGTGCTCACAGGGCTTTCCGCTCGTGGGAGGGGGGTCGGGGCGGTCGGGGCGCGGTGCCGGCTTGTCGCCGCAGGTGCGGCTCCGCAGCCGCTTCCGGACCTTGTTCCACAGCTTGGATACCTCCGGGGGCTGCCCCGCGTCGAGCTTCACGCAGGCGTTGGCCTTGATCGCCTTCTCGAAATAGAGCTGCGCCCGGGTCTTGTCCTGCTGCCCGGCGAGATAGATGATCCCCCGGATCATCAGCGCTCGCGCGTAGGCGGGCGACTCGTCGCAGTCGTTGTCCATGCCGTAGTCGACGGCCTTCGTGATCCGCTTGAGCGCCGGCCCGATCTCGAGCATCTGATAGTCTTCGAGCGCCTTCTTGGTGTACCGCTCGATTGTCCGGACGTGCTTGGGCCGGCACTTCGCGTCGGCATCGTCCGGCATCGCCAAAAGGATCCCCGCCAGCAGCGGCAGCACGATCAGAGGCTTAAGCCGTCGTGGTTCCAGCATATTCAGCTCCATACCAACAGTGTACTCGGGCTGGGCAGGAGGGCCAGAAATGTTTCCCTGGGCGCGATGATGCACCCAACGTCAGCGCCGGTGAAGGCTCAGAACGTGCCAAAGCGGAATGCGACACCAGTAGAGAGCCCCAGATGGAAGGTCGAGTTCTTCGGGAAGACCCCACTCGGGTCGAGTTCGAAGTACCAGCTCACCATCTGCGTACCGATGTGGATTCCGACGACTGCGCCGATCTGGACGAACCCGGACTCAAAGGTGTCGTTCTCGCTCTCGGTGCCGATTTTCAGGGAATGGTAGATCTTCCCGCCGCCGATCTCGGCCCCCAAATAGAACGCGAAGACGTCCGTTTTTCCGCCTCCGAGGAGGAAGAACCGGTAGCGCAGCAGCCCCTGGAAGGCGAGCACGGGAGTGGACGAGACGTCCGAGAGCGCGACGCCGAATCTGCCGGCCAGGCTCAGGAGGTGACGTGCCCCGAGGAAGTAACCGAACTCGATCTGCGCGCCCATGGGCCCCAGCGCGAATCCCGCGACGTGGGGTGGCATCCCCCGGATGTCGCTCTTCATGCCCGTGGACAGCAGGCCCACTCCCATGGCGAAGCCCGCGTTCAGATAGAGGCGCGGGTACGCCTTGGGGTCGCGGATCTTCGGCGGGTCGGGATCTCGACCGCCGCCGCCACCGCCGCCACCGCCGCCGGTCTTCTTGCAGCACGGGTGGTCGGGGTTGGTCTTGCACATCTCCTCGGGCATCTCGGTGGTGCAGCCGGTGGGCAGGATGCGCTTGGCCGCCTTGAGCATGATGATCTCGGGCTGGCTCGACGTGGCCCGGATCGGTGAGCAGATGGCCGTCCCCGCGGCGTTCTGCACCTCGATGAAGTAGGCCAGCCGCTGGCCGTGCACCTCCACCGACGGAACCAGGCCGGTCCAAGCCCAGCCGTTGCTGTTCTTTTTGAGCAGCAGCTTCTTGTAGGAGGCTTCGCCTTGGGGTCTGTAGAAGACGATCGTTTTGGCGGCGCCCAGGTCGTCCTTGACCTTGACCAACATCCGGATCGGGTTGCCGGCGGTCGCTTCGTCCACGCTGTTGTGCTCGCAAGGCTTGGTGGGCGGGTTGCCAAAGTCCTCGACAGGAGGAGGAGTGACAGCGCCGCCGCCGCCACCGCCG
>JBDRSE010000155.1:0-5164 GCA_043825095.1 bacterium | reverse complement strand
GGTCGCTGCCCTTCGTCTCGATCCGCCAGGGGCGCAGCGGGTGCACGGGGTCAAAGGCGAAGCGCACGTCTTCGTGGATCTTGCTGAGTCGCCCGTCCACCACCAGTCCGTTCTCGGTCTGCCCGGTGCCATCGGTCCACTGCCCGCCGAGCTGCAGCCCCACGGTGCGCTCGGTGCGGCCGCCCTGCACACCGGACGCCGAGCCCCAGTTCCAGACCGTGTCGGTGGGCCAGATGCCCCGGCCGAAGTCGAGGCAGCCAAAGGCCTGGTTGTGAGGACCGAACGCGAATCGCCGCCCATCGAGCGTGACCTCTCCGACCGCGGGCAGGGTGTTCTGCTTGGAGGTGAACTGAAATCGCCCGCCGCTCCAGGGTACCACCACGTTGAGGGTCTCGTGGTCGGTCGGGCGCTGCACGAGCACGTCGGCCGCGAGCCGTTGGCCTCGCAGGTTGCGAAACCGGACCGAGAGCCGTGTCCCGTCGGGTTCCTCCACAAGGTCCAAGGCCAGGCCGGGAAAGCGAAAACGCACGCTTTGGCCCGACACGGTCTCGGAAAGACGAAAGCCAACGGCCCCGGGGATCAGGACGCCTTTCTCAGCGGATCTCCCGGTGCGTAGGTCGTGAAAGAGCACCGTGGCCAGGCCCAGGTAGTCCAGGTCGGCGTAGGTCACCGAGAGCAAGAGGTCCTCGGTGGTGACACACCAATACTCCCAGCGTTTCTTCCGCCCCCACGCACCGCGCAGGTTGCAGCGGTGCAGCGGCCGCCGCGACCACCCCACGGCCTCGGGGTTCAACCGCCCCTCCGGGTCGCAAAGAGCCACGGGCTCGGTAAGCTCCCGCGGCCGTTCGGTCACGGCCGCTCGCCCGTCACGAGGTCTGCCAGACATGCTGCGACACTCTGTCCTGCGTTGAGACTACTTCTGGACCGGGCGCTTCTTCAGGGTGACGGCGACGCCCGGCCCGTCCATGTGCAGGAAGATCGTCTCCAGGGCCGGATTGGAGGTGATGGCCTTGAGGAACCGTGGGTCGGGCGTCGGATGCACCATGTTGTGGGCCACGATCAGTCCCCCCGCGCGCACCTGGGGCAGGAGCTTGTTCAGGTAGTCGATGTAGCCCTGCTTGTCGGCGTCGATCCAGAGCAGGTCGATGGGGGTCTTGATCGCCAGGACGTTCTTGTGGGCGTCGCCCTCCACCATTGTCACCCGGCCGTCGAGGCCGGCCTGGTGGAAGTGCTTCCGGGCGAGGGCCGCGCGGCGGGCGTCGAGCTCGAAGGTGGTGAGCTTGCCGCCGGTGTGATTCAGCCCCAGGCCGATCCAGAGCCCGGAGTAGCCGTTGGAGGTGCCGAGCTCTACCACGTGCTTGGCGTCGAGGGTCTCCACCAGCAGGCGCAGCAGCCGCCCGTCACGCCGGGGCACGTTCATCATGCCGATGCGGCGCTGCTCGAGCTGCGCGAGCACACCGAGGATGCGTTTGGCGCCGTCGTCGGCGCCGAGGGTGGTGGCCGTGGGCAGCTTGCCGCCCCGCCGCTCGCTTGGGCGGCGCCGCCGCGGGTGTACTTCGTCCGAGGTGAGCCGGCCGTCTCCGTTTCGGTCGAGCGTACGGAGCACCTTGGGTGCGCCATCGATCTCGTCCTTGGAGATCACGCCGTCCCGGTTGGCGTCCAGCAGCCGGATCAGATGTCGCCCTCGCGGTCCGGCGCCGGGGCCGCCGCCGTTGGGCGCACTTCTCGCAACCGGCGCCGAGCCCTTGCAGCCGGCGACCAGCAGTACGCCCGCGCCAAGGGAAACCAGGGTGAGCGCGATTCGTTTCATGACCGTCCTCGTTTCATGGCCGGCTGAGTGTGTGGGGTTAGCGTTACGCGCCGAACATCGAGCGGAGTCGTTTGGCCATGGCTTCCGAGGCGTCCTGTGTGGACATCCGACAGCCGATGCGCACCGAGAAGGTGGTGCCGCTGTCCCAGGGCCACCAGGCCGCGAAGAGCAGGGGAGACTCGGCGGCGTCGAAGGTGTAGAGCAGCTGGCCGGGACGCAGCCCGCCCCAGCCGGCGGAGATCTCCCGCGCCGCGTCAGGAACCTCGGCGATGGACTGGTGATCCCAGCGGTGGGGAAAGCAGTCGTCCAGCAGCGCCAGCACCGGGAGGTGCTCCGGGTCACTCACTCGCCCCACGGCGGTGTCGAAGCGTCGATCCCAGTCCCAGGGGAGCTCTCGCATGCCGCTGACCAGCCGCTCCAGCGTAGCGTCGACATCGACCATCACCTCGTCTGTGCTTCGCGTCACGGTTCGACCTCGTGGGTGGCAACCCTGAAGGACGCATCATACTGGATCACGGCTAGAATGGGAGATCCTATCTCTGGGTGCGATCACATCACCCTGTCTCTTTCGGCAGCAGGGCGTGAAGGAATCCCGGGGCCGGCCGTCACAGGGGACGACCGACCCCGGGGGTGGGACCGCTGGGTCCCTGGGGTGGGACCGCTGGGTCCCTGGGGAGAGGGAAGGGGGGAGGGTTATTCGGATACACCTGGAGGGGTATCCATGCGGGGATCAATCGAGGAAGGCCACGGACTGCGTGAACACCTCCTCGTTCACCAGCACTCGATACCAGTGCTGGAGCATCACGGTCTTGTGGTCCGGGTGCCGGATGGCGCCCTTCACGTACACCTGCGGGTCGCGCACCATCACGCGCCAACCCCAGCCGCGGGCCGCCGGGTTTTGCGCCAGCAGCCGCCGATAGGCCGCCTCGGAGAGGCCGTTGGGATGGCGCTGGGTGACGTACACCTGCCGCCCGCCGTAACGGACGAGGTGCTGCGCCCGGTGGGGCTTGCCCTGACCGCGCACCAGCGGCTCGTCGCTCAGGACCTGGCGGCCGCCGGGGTCGAAGTCAGGCGCGGGCAGGAAGAACCACTCCCCCTGGCGAACGAACGCCGGGTTGTGGCGCCGGTTCCGCCGCTTGGGGCGAACGCGCTTCTGCTCTTGCCGCACCGCGTCCGGCTTGAGCGACTCCACGGCCGTGCGGACATTGGTGGCCTCTCGGCCCACGCCCGCGACGAACCAGTGCCGCTCGTCGTGGCCGCACAGGTACTTGCCGATGAGCGCGCCCGAGTCGGCCCGCTTCGCCATCAGGAGCAGGTGACGCAGCCGCGGCTGGCAATCCAGCACCTGCAGCTCCACGTCCGTCTCCACCGCGATGGCGAAGGAGTCGCCCCGGGGGCCGGCCTCGATCACGTCGATCGAGAGCCCCTCCCGGCGCGCACCCCTGGTGAGCTCCCGCAGGACCTCCAGTCGGGCACCCATCCGGTCGAACTTCTTGATTACGTGTTCCATCGTGTTCCTTTGTTTCAAGCACGCGCACGACCTCCCACTCGTGGCGGTGGGCCGCGCGCCTCATCTGATTCTCGTTGTTCCTTTCTCGCTCGAATTTCTCACGCACATCATTTCTCACCTCGCCTCCGAACAGCAGCGCAGGTTAATAGCCAAAGAACCGTCAGCGCCCCCCCCGGGCGCACCTCGACCGAGGCACCGCCCCGGGGCGGGGCTGACTTCTAGCGGCGCGGCACAGGCCGCGTCGACTCCTAACGCCAGTCGAAACCGGCACTATCGCTTAGCTTCCACTCGCTCCGACGGGACGCTCTCTCGACGCCTCCAACCTGTTCTGCTCCCGCCGTGGGCGTGCTTGGCTGCGATTCCGGGACAGGGACTTGCACCCTGATCTGCGGCACCGTGGGCCGCTGTCCTGCTCCTTGGACCACCCCGAATGGTCATGTTTCCGCGCGCCGGCGCGCTCGCACCGGCGCCTCCCCAACCCGTTTCCTCGCGGGGCCGTTTCCGCGCTCTGTGTGTGACAGAAAACGAAGAAGGCCGCCGGGTGCGTCACCAGGCGGCCTCGAAGTGAGACGGGACTCGGAGTGAATCCCTAGCCGCCTGGCGTTCCTCCTGTGCTACGTCCCTGGGCCCGGGTTCGAGTCTGGGTCAGGGTCAGGATCAAGGCACTGCTCACGCCAAAGCCCGAATCCAGGGACGTCCATAGGTCAGGACCGAACGCACATGGGGTTCCGTCGATGGAGCTCGCTTCTTGCCGAGCTGCGCTCGCCGGATATGTGATTCTCTCGGTCAGGGGGTTCATCTCTCCACTCCTGTTTGCGCCTTTTATATGAGAGCCGACCGCGCCGGTGTCAAGTTCTACGTTGCCTCCCCGGCGTCCGATCACTCAGTCGCCCCCGCTGACGCGGGCTGACGTCCGCGAGCCCTGCAGGGGCGTTGCGGACGATCCGCAGGCGCAGCTGTCGCTGACCCCGTGCCGGGGAGAGTTAAATAATGACAGGATTCTGGAGAAGACCGACGCCGGGGCGGGCTCAGACGGTGTCGAAGGCCTTGGTCTCCAGGTTGCTCGCACACAGATCCAGCAGGAAGTGCTCGGCCACCTGCCCCCAGCTTGGCGTCTCCCCGCCGTAGCCGAAGCGACTCAGCTTCCGCGCCAATGCCATGATGCACAGCGCCATCATCCGCAGCGCGAACACCGCCAGGTTGCCCTGGGGATGGCGCGACCACGCCCGCCCCGGCGCCGATCTTCGTTTTGGGCATAACCCAAGACGCGAGGGTGGGAGATCTTCTCCCCGCATCACAAGAAATCAGGCACGCCCGGGGCCAAGACGAACACGCCCGCGTGGACTGCCGGGCACCGTCCTGAGTCGCGACCTAGCAACGTTACGTCGTTTCTGGATCTCCGCTTTCGCGGAGATGACGGACCTGCAGGAGTCACTGCCCCGCTTTGGCCCTGCGCGAAAAAGAAAAAGTCAGATTACGGGATCAGTGAGCGATCCTGGCTGCACCTTGGGAGGTCCGCACCCAAGGCAGGAACCGGCCTGGACCGTGCAGGTGCGAAAGATCGGACCGATCAGCCAGGTGGCGCGTATTGTGAAGCGTATTCACGGCTGGAAAAGGAATGGCTATGAACCTCGACAACAGTACCGGATCAGCCTGGCGGCGGGGGACGGTGGCTTCGCTCATCGTTTTTTCGCTGTGCCTGCTCGGCGCCGCCGGCCTCGGGTTCAGCTGCGGGTCCCGGGAGCCGGCCGGCAAGAGCTCCGCGCAGCCCAAGAGCGTCGATCCGCAGCGCGCGCGGCGGGCGACGGTGGTCCTGCGCGTGGAGCGGGTCGCGGAGCACGGCG
>JBDRSE010000154.1:0-36734 GCA_043825095.1 bacterium | reverse complement strand
ATGGTGGGCAGCGCCCGCGTGTTCTTGACGATGTAGGAGATGAGCAGCTGCAGCGCGATAATCGTGCCGGCGTTGATCACCGTGACGTGCTCCACGTCGAAGCGCCAGTTGAGGTTGACTCCCAGGGCCGCGGCCGCGCCGTTCACGGCGTTGTTCAGGCTGCCGGCGTCCACGTAGGCTTGGGTGTACCAGAGCACCGCGTCGAACATCTGGAAGTACATTACCCAGAAGCCCGAGTAGATCCCGATCATCAGCAGGAAGCGGGCGTGGTCCTTGTATTTTGCCAGATCGTCGGTGCGGATCTCGTAGAGCGACAGCAAGGTCAGGCTGATGAACGAGCAGAGCACCCGGGCGAACAGGGACAGATTCGGCAGCAGCCAGATCACCAGCGCCAGCGGGACCATCACGAGCGCCATCAGCGCCAGGCGGGACGGCAGGGCGGCGGCGGCTTTGAACCGGGGCGCGATGTGGACGATCACGAAGGCACACAGGATCAGCAGCCCCACGAACAGCAGCAGGAAGCTGTGGGATCTCGCCTTGGCGATCAGCTCGTCCAGCTTGTCCTTGCTCAAGGTCGCCAGCTCGGGTCGCGCGGCGAGCGCCGCGCGGATGGCCGACCTGTGGGTAGTTGCGGCCTTCGGGCTCTGCAGGGTCAGCACCCAGTGATCCTGCGACCTCCGCTCGAGCGTGAAGGGCTTGCCTTGGCTCCGGTCCACGACCACCAGCAGGTTGATCCGCTCCGCCGCTTTGTTCTTCAGGGCCTCGAGCTGCGGTTTGTCCAGGGTCTCCAGGCCTCGGAGCGACCGGAACTGGTCGAGCTGCTTGGTGCGGACGTCGGCCAGTCCGGCGACGTAGATGGCGCCGTCGCCGGAGTAGGAGCGCAGCCGCTCCAGGAGCTTCTCACTGAGCCTGGGGAAGCGATCGGGATCACTGAGGGTCAGCTTGATCTGACGCTTATTTCCGTTTCCGACGATGGTGTAGGGCGCGGGCAGACAGAGGTTTCGCTCCACCTTGAACAGCAGCGACGTGTTGCCGAAGGTCACGCGCCGTGCCGACAGGGTGGTCCTGTCCTGCCCCGGCTCGAGGTACGTCCGGATGCCTGCGCCGAGCAGCCCCAGCAGCGCAACGGCGATGATCACCACGGCCACCCGATACCGACGCATCAGCGCCACGAGCAGCACCACCGGGCTGTAGATGATCTCGAAGGCGTTGGCCAGGGTCTGCAGCAGGTTGGTCTTCTTTTCAGTCCCGGTTTCCTTGGGCTTGGGAGGCTCCCGGAAGAACAGGACCGTGGGCAGCAGCATCGCGCCGGTGCCGATGGCCGCGGCGATGATCACCCACTCCCAGCCGATGTTGTTCTTCAGGAACGGCACCAGGAAGAGCGGAAAGAGGAACGCCCCGAGGTTGATGGTCCAGTAGAAAATCCCAAAGCCCAGGGTGGAGTTCGTCTCGTCGGTGCAGCGGGCGATGGAGCCGGAGATCACCGGCTTGAAGGTGCCGGCGCCCACGCCCATCACGACCAGGGAGAGGAAGACCGCGGCGTAGCCGGTGGCCTGGCTCGTGAGAAAGTAGCCGGTTCCGAGCAGGGCGAACGCGACCATCAGGGTTCGCCGAAAGCCGAATCGATCCGCCAGTGCGCCGCTGATGATCGGCAGGAAGTACAGCAGCGGCTGGATGGTGGACTTGATGAGGCCGACATCGGTTTTGGCGAAGTGGAGGTGGTCGGTCATGTAGACCGAGAGCACGCTCATCATGCCGTAGTAGGAGCCTCGCTCGAAGAACTCGAAGACGATCACCAGCCAGAACAGGGGGTGGAACCTGCTTCGGGCTTTCTCTCCCTTCGGGCTGTCCTTTTCCTTCGTCAAATCACCAGCCTGTGCTCTCACCGGACCGTATGATCATGGAATTTTCCACTCCGGCATCGCTCCGATTTGGTATCAGGTGCGGGCCACTTTCGTCAACTAATTCCGACCGTTTCCAGGACCCGAGCGGGACGGATGTGGTAAACAGAGCCCCATGAGCTCGACCCTCGTCGGCCTGATTCTGGCAGGTGTGTGCTCCGGGGCGCTGCCCGGTCGTCCGGCTGGAGCGCGGGTGAGCGGGACGCCAGGGGCCAAGCTGCGCGTGGAGCTGCTCACCATGGGGCCCGGCCGCGAGGCCTACAGCCGTTTTGGCCATAGCGGGATCCGGGTGACGCACCTCGGAGGGCTCGGGGACATCGTTTTCAACTTCGGAACATTTAATCACGAGGATCCGGCGGTGATCCGCAAGTTCCTGCAGGGACGGCTCCAGTACTGGTTGAGCGTGCAGACGCACCGGGAGACCCTGAAGGAATACCGCGACGAGGGTCGCCGGGTCATCGCCCAGGAGCTCCGGCTGACAGGGGCCCAGCGTCGCCGACTCTTCCTGCGGCTGCACGAGCGGACCAAGCCTGCGTATCGCAACTACCGGTATCACCACTTCCGGGCGAACTGCTCCACCAAGATCCGCGACGTGCTGGACTGGGTGCTCGACGGTGCGCTGAAGCGTGAGCTCTCGAAGCGGCCCGCCCGGACCTATCGTCACTGGCTGCGTCGGGCGACACGGGGCGCCCCGGGATTCCACCTGGGCTTCGATCTGGTCCTCACCCGGGCGGACCGGCAAATCAACGCCTGGGAGGCGTGCTTTGCGCCGGAGCAGCTCATGACCGCAGTGGACAGCGTCCTTTTGCCCGGGCCCGAGGGTCGGCGCAGGCCCCTCGTAGTGCGCAAGCGTATCCTCCAGCCGGGGCCGGCTTTCCAGACGGCGGGGGGACTGTGGCCGTGGACGTGGGCGATGCTCGGGTCTTGGCTGGCGCTGCTGCTGCTGGTGCTGCCGGTGGCGGTGCGCCCGCGCCTGCGCGCGAGCTGGAGGGTGAGTGGGATCGTCCTCGCCCTGTGGGGACTGCTCTGTTCCGGCCTGAGCGTGCTGCTCTGTTACGTGTGGGGTGCGGCGGAGCTCCCGGTGTTCACCGGCAACCAGAACCTGATCGCGCTGCCGCCCACCCACCTGATCTGGGCCGTGGTCGGCGTGGTGCTGGTGCTCCGGCCCCCGGCGCGCGCCGGGGGTGTGCTCGTTCCACCGAGGTGGCTGGTCGCCTACGCGATCCTCCATTGCGCAGCGCTCCTGCTCTACGTCGGGCTTCATTTGTCTGGGGTGGTGTCGCAGGGCAACGGCCCACTGCTCGCAGTGGTGACACCATGGGCAATGTGTCTGATTTGGTTACTCTATTTGGCTAGATTCGACATGGGTGCGCCCAGGGGTTGAGTCCAGGGGTCGCGACGGCACCCTCAGAATATTCCTTTACAGGCCGCTTTACAGAAAGGCATTCTACATTGTACAAAGCAATGTCGTTTCGTGCAGATGGTATATAAACCGTGAATTTTCTCGCAAACCTCGTAACCCGACGCGCCTGGCTGGTGCTGGGCGGTGTGCTGATCGTCATCTCGGTCGGGCTGTACAATGGCATCTGGCCCGAGCCCGAGGACGACATCCTGGAGTTCCTCCCACCCGAGGATCCGGACGTGCGGATGTTCCGGCGCATCAGCGCCACCTTCGGAGGGCTCGAGGTCGGCATGATCGGCATCGAGACCAAGGATGTCTTCGATCCGGCATTCCTCAAACGCCTCGACGTGCTGACCGCGGACCTGCGCGACACCGACGGGGTGGACCGGGTGGTGAGCCTCACCAACCTCGCCGACTTCGAGCCGGACCACACGAAGCGGGGGATCAAGGCCGGTGAGCTGGTGGACGTGCGGCAGTTCGTCAAGGCCGACTACCTGAAACGGCTCCGGGCGCGCGTGCTCGGCAAGGAGCACGTGGTCGGGCAGTTCGTGGACAAGGACGCCAGGTCCACCTTGGTGCTGACCTTCCTCGTGCCGGGCGTGAATCAGCAGCAGGTCGTTGGACGGATCCGCGAGGTCACCAGGCGGCACATGGGCGCTGAGAAGGTGTACTGGGGTGGCGCGCCCTTTGCGTCCTCGTACATCTTCGAAACCACCGATTCCGACTTGCGACTGCTCACGCCCTGGGCGCTCGCGGCGATCATCCTGGTGATGCTCATCGCCTTCCGGGACTTCGTGGGTGTGGTCCTGTCCCTGTTCTCCACGGGCGTCGGCGCCATCGTGGCCTTTTCGTTGATGGTGGCCTTCGGGGTGAAGCTCAACCTGGTGCTCAGCTCCATGCCGGTGATCTTATTTGCCGTGGGCAGCGCCTATGGGATCCACATCCTGAGCCGGTATTACAGGCTCGCCGAAACCATGGAGCACCGGGAGGCGATCCGCGGCGCGGTCCTCGAAACCGGACCGGCCGTGCTGGCCACGGGGCTGACCACCATGGCCGGCTTCATCTCCTTCGTGGTGATGGACATCAAGCCCATGCGGCTCTTCGGCCTGTTCACGGCCATCGGGATCGGCGCCTCCATGGTCACCGCGCTGTGCGTGATCCCGGCGATGCTGACCGTGACGAGCCGCTTTCGGAAGCAGTCCCACGTGCCCGGCGGGGAGCACAAGGTGGGGTGGCTCAGCGCCCAGCTCGGCCGCCTCGCCGCCGCCTCGGCCCGCCGGCGCATGGTCACGGTGGTCATCGCCGCGGTGCTCGGCATCACGGGCATCATCCTGGCGTCTCAGGTCAAGGTGGAGGTCGAGCCCTCGGCCTTCTTCGCCGAGGGCAGTGAGCCCGATCTCGCGGACAAGTTCCTGGGGCGGCGCTTCGGCGGCTCCCAGTTCATCCAGGTCCACATCGATCTGGACCCGGAGGACCCGAAGAAGCGGGCCGAGGCCAACGCCCTCGACGAGTTCTTCCCGCAGGTGCGCCACCAGTCCAAGCCGCGCATCGAGGAGCCGCTGGTGATGCGGGAGGTGCGCCGTTTTGCCGAGATGGTGCAGCAGATCCCCGAGGTGTCCTCGGTGCTCCACATCGGCCTGCCGGTGTCTCTCGGCACCGAGATGGCCGACGATCTGCGTCGGATCCCTGACACGCGGGCCAAGGTGAAGAACATCTACGGGCTGGTGAGCACCGATCCCACGGTGAATCAGCTCCTCAGCCCCAGCCACCGGGATCTGCTGGTGCACATCAAGATCAAATCGAGCCGGATCGACGTGGTGAACCGGGTGCTTCGCCGGGTGAGCGCGATCCTGGACAAGGACTTCCGGCCGGTGCTGCGTCCAGTGGACCTGAAAAAGACCCGGGACGCGAAGCTGAAGGCGCTGGGGGTCGAGACCCTCATCGGCGACACCGCCGCCCACGTCCTGGCAACGGCACGCTCCCACGGCCACAAGACCCCGACCGCGGCGCACGCGGCGCTGGCCGCGCGGTACGCCAGGCTCTACGGAAAGCCGGTGGCGGTGACCGCCCGGGCCAAGAGGGCGGTGGCGGTCAATATGGCGTCCTACCTGACCAGCAGCGAGTTTCCCGGCCTGTGGCCCAAGGAGACGCCCGAGGGGGAGAGCTACGACAGAAACCAGGTCGCGGCCCGGATCTCCGCGGCCTTGGCCGACCTGGGACCGGGCGCCTCGGAGGACGCGCGGGACAAGGCGGTGAAGGGGGCGGCGGGCAAGGTCATCGGCACGTCAAAGTGCCTCGACTTCTCCACCTTCCTGGAGCGGGAGCTGGGCCACAGCTGGCGGCTCCAGCGCGCGGACCAGCTCGGGCTGGCCGCCGTGCAGGTCCTGGGCCTCCGGCAGCCGTCGCCCAAGCTCGTCATGGCTCTCGCCACGGCGGGCATCGATCTGGACGCGCCCTCGGTGGCCGTGCCCCACAAGGGGGGCGAGGTGGCCGGGTTGATGGTGCTGCGGCCCACGGTGAGCGGCATGCCCGTGGTGCTGCGGGGGCTCTCTCGTTCGGTGGAGCGCAACCAGATCCTGAGCCTGATCGCCTCGCTGGGGATCGTGCTGCTGATCATGATCGTCATGTTCCGATCCCTGACGGGCGGGATCATCGCGTTGATGCCCGCCGGCCTGACCCTGGTGGCGGTGTTCGGCGGCCTGGGCCTGGTGGGCCGGGCCATGGACATCTCGACCTCCATGGTGGCCGGGATCGCCATCGGTGTGGGCATCGACTACTCGATCCATTTCCTGACGTGGTGGAAGAAACGATCGGACGGAGACTGGGCCGCGTCGGCGAGGCAGGCAGCGGCCGAGTCCGGCGCCGGGATCGTGGCCAACGCGTTCATGGTCTGCGCGGGCTTCGCCGTGCTCGCCATGGGACGGGCGCAGCCCCTCAAGGTGTTCGGAGTGATGATCGCCGCCGCGATGATCATGGCCGCGCTGATCACGTTCCTGGTGATCCCCGCCATCGCGGGGCGACGGACGTACTACCAGCGGTTACCCAGCAACAGTGAGGTCGTCCAGTGCGAAGAGACGGCGGCGCTCGCCCCCGCGACGAGCTCGGTGCCCCGTGAATGAAGCTCGGCCCCAGGCCGTCTGACCGGTTCGGGGTCCCGGCTGCCGTGCGCGGATGAGCGGGCCCGCGAACAACTCAAGGAGAGTCCAATCGTGAGGTATCTCGTACCGATTCTGTCGTTGCTGTTCCTGCTCTGCGCGGCGTCCCCGGCGCGGGCCGACGCCAAGGGTGACGCCCTCCTCCAGAAGGTCGAGTTCAAGACCAACGACTTCAAGGGTCTCAAGCTCAAGTGGACCTTGACGGTAAAGCACAAGAACCGCAAGCACTCCAAGGTCAAGTTCAATGTGATCACCCGGCCCGGAGGGCAGCGGCTGGTCTTCATGACCTACCCCGGCGACATCAAGGGCATGACGGTCCTGGTGCAGAGCAAGGAGGAGATGTACGTCTATCTGCCCGCCTTCCGGAAGGTGCGGCGTATCGCCGGCCACGTGCGCAACACCGGGTTTCAAGGGTCGGGCTTCACCTACGACGACATGGCCATCAGCCGGTGGAGAGCGTGGTACAGCGCCACGCTCATCCAGGAGACCGCCACGCACTACCTCCTCGACCTGCGCCTCAAGCCCGGCAAGATCGCGGCCTACGCGCGGCTCCAGATCCGGGTCCTGAAGGACATCATGCACATGGACGAGATGCGGTTCATCAACAAGCGGGGCAAGAAGTTCAAGACCCAGTACTTCAAACAGTACGTGTGCCGGGGAGGGGACAAGGCGAACCACTGCAATCCGCGAACGGTGGGCATGATCGAGCACACCCGCGGCAACCTCGTCTCGGAGATGAGGATGCAGGGCAAGATTCGATATACGGGGAGCCTCTCGGATCGCATCTTCACGGTGCGGCACCTGCTCCGGAGCGCGAACTGACGACCTCGGGGGAGTGGGGAAACCACGACCACCAGAACTGACGGCGGAGAACCATGTTCAAGCGACACTGGCTCTGGCTCGCGATCATCGCGGTGATGCTTCCCCAAAACACGGCCCGCGCCGGCGACGGCGGTGACGACGATGACGACGACACCGGGATCAAGTTCGCCCTGAGCGGCTTCATCCGGTCCGACATCCGGGTCGCGCTGCCCAAGATGAACCCGTTCTGGAAGGACGTGAACGAGCTCAAGCAGGGCTTCTCCCGCAACGAGAACACCCTGCGCACGCGCTTCACCGTGCGGTCCGGTGACTACAAGGGCGTGGCCGAGCTCGACTTCGTGTACACGGGCTACGTGCGCGAGATGGACGATCTCGGCCTGCTGGGAGATCGCTCCAACCTGGATCCCTTCCGCGTGGAGGCCCACGCCCTGTACTTCGACATCACGGACCTGTTCACCAAGGGCTTCGACGTCCGCATCGGCAAGCAGATCGTCACCTGGGGCAAGGCGGACCAGTTCAACCCCACCAGCAACATCAACTCGCTGGATCTGGAGGACGCGCTGCTCTTTGGCGACCGCGTGTCCAACAACATGCTCCGCATCGACTACAACCCCAAGAAGGACTGGATCCTCTCCTTCATCTGGGTGCCGATCTTCAAGCCCAACCAGATCCCGGACACCGCGGCCATCGCCATCAAGGGCGTCGACCGCATGCCCATGGCCACGGCGGCGCTGCGCCGGCGGCTGCACGTCGAGCGGGACTACTTCGAGCAGTTTTTCGGCCGGCCCACGGTGGTGACCCAGGCCAAGCCGATCATGCCCGAGAACACCTTCGAGAACTCGCAGATCGGCTTCAAGGTGGCCGGCAAGGTCGCCAAGATGGACCTGTCGCTCTCCTACTACTACGGCCGCAGCGGGCACCCGCAGCCCTTTGTCGAGCGCACCTTCAACAACCCCACCATGGTGGACGCCCAGGTGGGCCTGATGTACCCCAAGATGCACGTCATCGGCTTCGACTGGGCGGGCCAGATCCCCCTGGGAAAGACCAGCGGCGGCGGCCGGGGCATCGGGTTCTGGATCGAGGCGGCGTTGTTCTTCCCGCAGAAGGTCGTGATGCCCATCTACGCCAACGACATGCCGCTCATCGGCAGCGGCGAGTACGACTACAACGGCGAGGAGCCCGGCATCGGAAAACCGCCCGTCATCGTGGACAGCAAGCCCTTTGCCAAGTGGGTCGTGGGCATCGACTACACCTTCAACAAACACCTGTTCATCAACATCCAGTGGGTGCACGGCTTTGTGGACGAGTTCGGCGCCGGGGACTTCTTCCACGCGAGCTTCATCCCGACCAAGGGCTATACCGACCTCGACGTCAACAACGACGGCGTGGACGACCTGGACCTCTCCGGGTTCGGCCAGCACTCCTGTATGAACCTCGGCGCCAACGTGGGCAACGGTGACATATGCGCCAAGGAGTACAAGCGCCCCCGGCTCGGCGACTACCTCGTGGCCGGCGCCGACATCAAGTTTTACAAGAGCCAGATGCTCCTCCGGTTCTTCATCATCCTCGACATGACCGGCGTCTTCGTCTCGGAGTGGGTGGCCAACGATCCCTCGAACCCTTTCGACGGCCGCCGCGTGACCACCCACAAGCACGCCTTCACCGCGGACGGTTTCTCCATGGTCATCTTTCCCTCCTACATCTGGAGCGTCGGCTCCGGCGTGGAGCTCTCTGCCGGCGCCTTCTGGTTGGTCGGCAAGCGCCACACCAAGTTCGGCGACCCCGCCACCGGCGGCTCCGTGGTCTTTCTCAAGGGCAAGTTCTCGTTCTGAGAGCGCCCCCCGATCCCCACCCGACACAAATCCGTCGTCCGCCTCCGCTTCGAGGTGGTACAATCGACGCGACGATCCCCCAGCGTTTGCCCGGTTGGCGGAGGTCCCGGCGTCGTCACACCTGACGAACGCCGGAGGATCTCGGGAGTTGTGATGCGCTGTCCGTCGAATCTGCTGGTGCGGCTGAGCGTCTTTCTCGGTTTCCTCAGTGTCTTTGACCCCGGCTGTGGCGCGGGGGAGCGGCAGGGGCCGACGGTGCGGGTCGTGAGCCCCACTGACGGCAATCCCCTGCTCGTGCATCGGCTGCGGGCACGCTGGCCAACGCTGAGCGCGGGCCTGCGGCGCTGCTACGCAGCGGCCCGGAGACAGCGGCCGCGGCTGCAGGGCGCCCTGGAGCTCCGGCTGGTGGTGAGCGAGACGGGGCGGGTGAAGACCTTCTCCAGCTCGTCGGAGCTTCCCGAGGCCTTGGTGGACTGCGTTCGCGGAGCCGTCGCGCGCTGGAGGTTCGGGGATCTGCCCGCCGAGGTATCGCTCGGCCCGGTGGGGATCACCTTCGAGCCCGGTGACCGCGGGTATGTGGGCAACCCCGCGCGGGCCGTGGCTCGGCCGGCGTCGCGTGAGGCGCCCGTGGAGTTCGCCTTCGAGTGGCCCGCCCAGCGCCCGGCCGTGGGAGGCGCGCCGACCGCCGGGGCGAGGATCCGCGAGGTCGTGCGGTCCCACGTGCTGGGCCTCCGCCGCTGCTACAACAAGGCCCTCATCCGCAACCCCACCCTCGAGATCTCTCTCCAGGTCGCCTTCACCGTCGAGACTACGGGGGTGGTGAGCCGCCTGGACGTGGAGGGCCGCCTTCCCCTGTCCGGCGCGCTCATGGCCTGCTTCCGTCGCAAGATGCGGCAGTGGATCTTCTTCCGGCTCCCCATCCCCGTGCGCTACGGCCCCTTCGTCATGAGCCTGCGTCCCCGGCGAACGCCCGCGCCCAGACCTGCGCCGCGGGTCTCAGTGGTCCGCGCGAGGCCCAGGCCCCAGCCGCCGCCGGCGATGCGACCGGCGCCACGCCCAGAGCCCCTCGTACGAGCCCGGCCCGCGCAGCCCACGCGGCCGCCCCCGCCCGCGCTCGATATCAAATAGACGGGAGAGGATGCTCTGGTAGAACCCGGTCAGCGAGGTGAGGGCGGCGCCTCCGCGGCCGGGGCGGGCGCCAGAGCGCGGAACAGGATGGGGAAGATGGTGCCCGAGGCCACGGCGAGCACGATGAGCGTGGACTTGCCCTCGGGGGTGACCGCGCCGACCTCCATGCCGAGGGCGGCGATGGCGACCACCAGGGTGAGGGGCGCGGAGAGCAGGCTGACCGTGCCGAGCATCTCCCGGACCGTGGAGCCCTGCCGCAGGAGCAGGAGGCAGGGAAGCAGGCGCACCGTGAACGCCGCCAGCACCAGCTGCCCGGCGAAGAGCAGGCTGGCCACGGTGATGGCGCTCAGGTCGAAGCGCAGCCCCACCTCGATGAAGAAGATGGGCACGAACAGGCCGTGCCCCACCACGGCGAGCTTCTGCTCGAGGATCTCCTTGCCCCGGAGCACGAAGGCCAGGAGCGCCCCGGCCACGAAGGCGCCCACGATGGCCTCCAGGCCGGCCACCAGGCAGAGCAGGGAGAAGGCCATCATCATGAACAGGGACGCCCGCACGCCGATCTCGGACTCCTCGTGGGCGTCCACCAGCGTATTGAACCGCTCCGGCTGCCACCAGGCCATGGCCATGAAGGCCCGCAGGGTGAGCCCGGCCACCAGGAGCAGGCCGCCGAGCTTGGCCAGACCGATCAGGAGCTGGACCGACACCCCGTACTTGCTGATGAAGTAAAACAGGGTCATGCCGATGACCGACAGGAACTCGCCCACCGAGCCGAGCAGCAGGATCTGCTGGCCCAACCCGGAGCGGAGCTGGCCCGTCTCCTTGAGGATGGCCAGGGGCAGGCCGACGCTCGTGGCGCCCAGGGCGAGCCCGAAGATGGGGTGTAGCCCCATGGCCCAGGAGCACAGGAACGACAGCGCGAAGATGCCGGCGCAGATGACCACGACCAGCAGCAGCGCCCGCCCGCCCTTGCGCCGGATGGCCCCGAAATCGATCTCCAGCCCCGCCAAGAACATCAGCACGATGAAGCCCACTTCGAAGAGGAACTCGATGATCCGCGCGTTGTGCTTCAGGGCGAGCGCGGCGGGCCCCAGCAGAACCCCGAAGCCGATGAGCAGCACCGCCGCCGGCATGCGGATCCGCTTCGCCAGCACCGGCGTGAGAAAGGATCCCGCCAGAAAGACGAGCAGCACCAGCAGGTCTTGGACGCCGTGGCTCATGTCTACAGGTCACCCACGCTAGTCGTGCTCGCCCAGGGTGAGCACCAGGACCGAGCACGGCGCCTGGCGGGCGATGCGCAGGGCGACGTCGGCGTTCCAGTAGGTGTCCACCCGCCGGGGACGGCGCGCCACCACGACCAGGTCGTGCCGGGACGCCTCGGCCACCAGCTTCCGCACGGGGTTCCCCCAGGCGTGCCGGTAGTCCAGGGTCACCTCGTAGAGCTCGCAGAGCCGGCGGATGGGCACGACCTCCTCGTGCACGTCCTCCTCTGCGAGGCCCGAGATGAACTTCGGGAGGTCCACGTTCATGGCCGTGAGCTCGGCGTGCATCTGGCGGGTGAGGTCCAGGGCCACCTCGGCCGCGCGGATGTTCAGGTCGGAGTAGGACACGGGCAGCAAGATGCGTTTGTAGGGGTAGGTTCCCCGGGCGATGAGCACCGGACGGTTGAGCCTGTCACAGATTTCCGCGTCCACGCCCCGCTGTCCGGTGGCGCGCGCCAGCCACGGGCGGCGGCGGGCCCGGGTGACCACGACGCCCGGCCGGTTCCGCTTCACGGCCTGGGCGAAGTCCTCGTCCTGCGGGTGCGGCAATGCAAACACGGTGCGGTCCTCGTCGTCGCGGCCCTTGGCGTCCTCCGCGGAGTCGTCGTCCGACAGGCTCCAGTCCACGGCATCCGCGGGCATTCCTCGCACCACGTGCACCGCCTCGGTCTGCTCGGCAAAGGCCTCGGCCTCCCGCAGGAGGTCCTCGTCCTTGCGCCCGAACTCCAGGGTGATCACGTTCGGGCCGTAGGGCTGGGGAAACTGCGGCTTGCCGAGGCGCAGGTACTCCTGCACCGTGGAGAGGACCACGGGGTCCCCCACCAGGAGCACCCGATCGTCGGCCTGCATCTCGGAGTCGCCCATGGGTACGATCAGCTCGTCCCCGCGGAAGATCGCGGACACGCGCCAGCGGTGAGGCCGGAGGTCCTTGAGGGGTCGCCCGATGATGGGCGAGGTGCCCACCAGCCGGATCTCCACCAGCTCCCCCTTGCCCAGGCCGACGCCCCGGGGCACCACCGCGCCCTTGTGCCGCAGGTTGCGCTCGATCTCGTCCACCACGAGCTGCGTGCGCTCCAGGGGGTTGATGTGCTCGGCCGCGTAGTGCACGGCGTAGTCCCGGTCGTGCATCATCGCCGCCACGGGCTCGTAGCCGATGGCCTTGCCCAGCCGACACACCTCGAGGTTGACCTTGTCCCCCCCGGCCACGGCCACCAGGGCGCAGTTGATGTCGTCGTGGTACAGCTCCTTGAGCACCAGCCGGGACGTGCCGTCGCCCTTGAACGCCAGCAGCCCGGGACCGCCCTCGCGGTCGGCCACGTCCGACTCCGGGAAGTGGACCTTTTTGATGTCCGCCAGGGGGTGGATCTCATCGATGTCCGACAGCTCGGGAAACTCGCGCTCGAGCAGCAGCACCTGGTGCCGGGTCGAGAGGCGCTTGGCCAGCTTGATACCCGTGTCGCCGGCACCCACGATGACAATCCGCATCTCCATGGGGACACCTTTCGCAAACGGTCCCGAATCCTATCCCTTTTCCTCATGGATGGGGAGGTTGGTTTTGGGGGGCTGAATTCGGTCGTCGCCTTTGACGATCAGCGACGATCCGCGGCCGGACCGTCGCCAGAGGCAGAGAGTGATCGTCGGCGCGGGGGACGAGCGGCGGCGCTCTCGGCTACTGGTTGCCGTACACGGTGGTGCAGGTCTGCTGCTCGCAGTCGGCGATGGAGAAGGTGGGGCAGGGACCGCAGTCGGCGAGGCACTCGTGCATGGGGCAGTCGAGCGGGACCGGGGTGCCGCTGGGCACGAGGCACGGGTCCCGGCCGATCATGCCCGCGGGCCACGCCTCGGGGCAGGGGCAGCACTCTCGGCCGTTGAGGGCGAGGCCGCAGTCCAGGGAGTCGGAGCACTCGGTGGTGAGCTCGCACGCACCGGCGCCGCAGACGGCGTTCCGGGTGGGAGGACCGGACCAGGTGCAGTTGATCCAGTCGCAGTTCTGGTCCCACCGGGCGCGGCAGGTGTCACTGATCTCCGTCGGCGGCCAGTAGACGAGGCAGGGGTCGGTGCCGATGTCGTTACGGCTCATGGCGTGCGCCTGGGTGCAGCACTCATCGACGCGGATGACCAGGAGGCAGTCGCTGTCGCCCGTACAGCCGCCCTCGTTCCAGATGCACTCCCCCCCGCCGCAGGTGACCTCGCCGTCCCAGGGCACGCAGGGGGGACAGTCCACGGCGGGACACTCCACCACGCACTCCGGTGGGATGTAGCTCTGGTAGATGGACACCAGGCACGGCTCGCTCTCCACCGCCTCCCGGCTGGCCGGCTGGGGACAGCTGCAGCACTGGTCGGCCCAGTAGGCGATCACGCAGTCGTCCGGCTCGGTGCAGTGGCCGGTGCCGCCGCCGTTGTTGTTGTTGCTGTTGCCGTGCACGCCGCTGTCCCCGGTGTAGGAAACGGAGCGGCTCCCGCAGCCCAGCCCAAGCAGCCCCAGCAGACAGCTCAGGATCAACGCGAGCTTCATTTCGTACCTCGTCCTTCCACCACAGGGTTCATTGAACCACGCCCGGGAAGATCAGGCAACCGGACCCCATCCCGGGCCACCAATCCGTCCGCTCGGTTTTCCCTGCGCGCCCGGCCCGGCCTGGGCTATGATGGGGGGGTCCTGAAAGGAGCTTGTCATGCGCAGGATAGGGCTGGTGATCCTCGCGGCGCTGCTGACCGCTTGCGGCCCGGCGGAGCCGATTCAGAACGGGAACTCCTATGATGCGGCGATGGGGCCGGACGGCACCCAGCCCCAGCTCGACGCCGCCGTGGCCGACGCCTACGCCGGGGACGGGACGACGCCGATCCTGCAGGACAAGGTGTACGCCCACAGCTCGAGCACACTGTTCGAGGTGGATCCCAACACCTTCGAGGTGGCCGTGGTGGCCCCCTTCGGCTGGCCCGCAGGGTACACCGGGGAGCAGATGACCGACATCGCCCTGGACGAAAACGGCTACATGGTGGGGATCTCTTTCTACCACGTCTTCGCGGTGGACAAGGACACCGCCGAGTGCGCTCACCTGGCGCCGCTCCAGGCGGGGCTCATGGGCTTCAACGGCCTGAGCTACGTGGAGGGTGTGGGCATCGATCCGGGCGTGCCGACTTTGGTGGGGGTGAACCAGAACGGCGACTACATGATCATCGATCCCGTCACCGGCCAGTCCACCTCGGCGGGCGGCTACGGCGGCGGGTTCGGCTCCTCCGGGGATCTCGTGTACGTGCGCGGCGCGGGCGCCTTTGCCACAGCCTCCCACCTCAGCTACGGCAGCGACGTGCTCGTGCAGATCAATCCGTCGAACGGCGCGGCCACCGTGATCGGGGAGACCGGCTTCCAAGACATCTGGGGCCTCGCCTACTGGGGCGGCCAGGTGTTCGGATTCACCGACGGTGGGCAGTTCCTCACCATCGACATCACCACCGGCCAGGGAACCCTGGTGGAGTCCACCGGCTACCAGTTCTGGGGCGCCGGCGTGACCACCACCGCCCCCATCGTGCGCTGACCCCGCGGCGCCGCAGGCTGCAAGCGGCCGGTTTTCGGTTCCGCCCCGACAAGGTATAGTCTCCCGGATCGAAGGCTCCCGGACCGCGGGGAATCGTGGACACTCAGCACGGAGAGGATGGCATGCCAGAGGCGATCAACTGGGACACGAGCGACGGCCGGCCCGAGCTGGCCCTGATCACCAATCACGGGTACGCCGGCGTGGAGATTCCGGTGGGCGGCGCGGCAGACACCGGCGGGCAGAACTTCTACGTGAACTCCCTGGCCATGGCGCTGCAGCGGCTCGGCTACCGGGTGACGATCTTTGCCCGCGGCGGGTTTCCCTTCTTCGAGAGTGACCGGATGCGGGACGGGCAGGAGCTGCTGTCCACCCATGTGCGGTACGTCTACATTCCCGGCGGCGGGGAGGAGTTCCTCCGCAAGGAAGACATCGCCGTGGCGCTGGACGAGGAGGTGGAGTGGCTCGACGGCTTCATCCGGCAGGAGGCCGCCGCCCGCGGGTGTCAGCCGTGGGAGGTCTTCGAGCTCGTGAACACGCACTACTGGGACGCCGCGGTGTTGGGGATGCGGCTGGTGGAGCGGTGGCGCGCCGATCAGGCGATGACGATCCTGGAGGAGCTCCTGGACGGCGTGGTGGCGCCGGACGCCCTGGCCAAGGCCCGGCAGGAGCGCCACGACAGCGCCCTCGGCGACGCCATCGCGTACATGGTCGGCCGGCTGCTCGTGGAGGCCACCGGCGCGGCCGCGGATCCCCCGAGCGAGCGCGCCCGGGCCGCCTTCGAGAAGTGGGCGGCCAGGCACGGCGGAGGCGAGGCCGACACCGTGGCGGCGGAGGTCGCCGAGCTGGCCGAGGGACTCGCACCGGCCCTCGGATTACTCGCGGCCAGCTCGGTGCTCGGCGAGGCCGTGCTCGCCGCGTGGGATCCGGAGTTCGAGCGGCTGGACCGGGACTTCGAAGCCGTGGACCTGCACGTCTGGACCCCCCACTCCCTGGGGTGCCTCAAGGAGGAGAACTTCCGGGACAAGGCCGTGGACCTCGTGCGGCCGCTCAAGTTCTGCGAGCGGCGCGCCCACGAGCGGTCCGTGTGTCACGCGACGGCCTACTTCGTCGCCACCAGCGAGGAGATCGCTGACCGACTCCACACCCACTTCGACGTGGACGTGGAGTCCATCTTCTATTTTCCGCCCTGCGTGGACCGGGAGCTGTTCCGGCCATACAGCGAGGAGGAGCTGGCGCCGGTGTACGACTACC
The DNA here is from genome assembly GCA_043825095.1 of bacterium. Classification (GTDB taxonomy): domain Bacteria; phylum Myxococcota_A; class Polyangia; order HGW-17; family JAJRWW01; genus JBDRSE01. The sequence goes on along the minus strand of JBDRSE010000154.1, from coordinate 20,448 downwards.
TGGCCGAGAAGTCGGGGATCGCGGCGGACACCCTCAAGGCGGGCAAGATCGTATTCGAAACCAGCCGCATGGACCACACGAAGCGCAAGGATGTGCTGCTGCGGGCCTTCTCGCGCGTGGCCCGGGAGCTGGAGGATGTCTACCTGTTCATCGGCGGCGGCCCGGAGTCGAGCCCGGTGTTTGCCGCGCACCGGGAGCTGTGGGCGTCCGACGAGGTCTTGAAGGAGCGCGCCTGCCTGCTCGGGTTCATCCCGGACAAGCACCTGGCGCCGATCTTCTCACTGGCCGACGTCTTCGCCAGCGCCTCGGAGATGGAGGGGTTCGGCATGTCGGCCTGCCAGGCGGCGGGCTGCGGCGTGGCGGTGGTGTTGTCGGACCTGATCCCCTTCGGCGTGCAGTACGCGTCTGACGCCGCGATCATCTTCCGGGCGGGAGACGAGGCGGCCATGGCGGCCGGAATCCGCGAGCTGCTCGCCGACGACGCCGCCCGCGCGGTCCGCGGCAAGCGCCTGGCCGAGATCACCCGGGTGCTGGACTGGGAGACCCAGTCCCAGGCGTTCCTCGATCACCTTCGCCGGGCCGGCCTCCGGGTCGCCCAGGGGAAAGCGAGCTGACCCCATGATCGGAGACAAGCTCCTCATCACCGACTATCACCGGCAGGGCGCCGCCCAGGCCCTGGAGACCATCCGGCCGAAGCTGGAGGGCGGGACACTGATCATCGCCGTGGCCGGCGAGTCCGGCAGCGGGGAGTCGGAGATCGCCCACGTCATCAGGGAAACCCTTCAGCGGGAGGGGCACACGGCCATCGTGCTCGGCCAGAACGACTACTTCATCCTGCCGCCCCGCTCCAACCACGAGCAGCGTCAGGAGGACCTCTCCTGGGTGGGCATGGGGGAGGTGAGGCTGGACCTGCTCGACGAGCACCTGGCCGCCTTCAAGTCCGGCGAGGCCGCAACCGTCACCAAGCCGCTGGTGTACTTCGAGGAGAACCGCGTGGGCGAGGAGACCGTGGCGGGGGGGGCCTACGGCGCCGTCATCGTCGAGGGAACGTACGCCACCGCCCTGGAGAACGTCGACGTGCGGGTGTTCATCAATCGCAACTACCGCCAGACCAAGCAGTCACGGCTGGCCCGGGACCGGGATCCGGACGTGGCGTTCCTGGAGCAGGTGCTGGAGATCGAGCACGGCATCATCTCTCAGCACATGGCTCGGGCGGACGTGGTCATCGCTCCGCCGGAGGAGGAGCGGGACTAGCGCTCTCCGCGCTCTCCGCGCTCTCCGCGCTTTCCGCGCTTTCCGCGCTCTCCGCGGTCTTTCGACCCATCCGGTAGAGCCACAGGGTGAGCAGGAACAGCCAGATCGGGGCCACGCCGGCGGCCAGCCGCTTGGGCAGCCAGAGCCGGTCGGGATCGGCCCGCAGAACGACGAAGTCCAACCCCCCCTTCTTTGTCCCCACGCCGCGCCGGATCAGCTCGAGTCGGAGCTCCCGTTGCCGGGGCTCATAGGCCGTCACGGTGCAGGGGATGGACCGCGGATAGCCGCAGCCGTCGAAGTCGGCCTGCTTGTAGCGGTGGGTGGTTCCCAGCATCCAGACGTGGATGGGATCGCCCCTCTTCCAGCGCACGGGCACGAAGGGGAGCAAGGTGTAGCGAACGTCCACGCCGCCCCGGGGCCGGGTGAACAGGACGCCGTCCTTCCAGAGCATCCGACCGCGCAGACGGGTCCGTACCGCGTTCCGCCCCTTGCGCTCTGCGTACTCCTCCACGGGCATGGGGCCCAGGGTCTTGCCGTAGGACTGCCGGATCCCCTGAAACGCCGTCCAGCCGAGGATCAACGCGGGAACGGTGGCTACCACCGCCGCGACGAAGGGCATCAGGTCGCCGATGCGGATCCTGACCATGCGGTAGCCGAGGTACAGGGCGAGCAGGAGGTTCGGGATGAGCGCGAAGGTCACGCCGATGTCCCAGGAGCCGTCCCCGGTGATCAGCCAACAACCCGCGGCGAGCAGCGCGAGGGCCAGCGTCAGGGTCGTGGACCAGCGTAGTGCCCGCAGCAGAGTCATGCTGGGCATCATACTCAGCAGGACCCGAAGGTCTATATCGCTGTTCGGTAGCCGTTCACGTGGCAGACGGCACAGCGCCCCCGCGCCGGCGGGCTACCCCGTGAGGGGACGGGCGGGGCGCCTTCCGCGGCGAAGCGGCGGATCTGTCGCTCTGCTGCACCGAGCAATGGGGCCCCGGAGATCGGTCCGCCACTTCGTGGCTCACTTCGCCCCCTCCGCCCCCTCCGGGGGAACCTCGCTGCCCTCCGCCCCCTCCGGGGGAACCTCGCTACGTTCGGATGGCGCCGCAGATAGCACCCCCGTGAACAGCTGCGCTGTTGACGAGTCCGGATCGCGCGTCTCAGTCCGGATCTTGCGTCTACGGATTCGGCCGGGCGGCCTGGTCGGCGCCCGTCTGCCAGGCGCGGCGGATCGCTGGATCGGCGGCGCTGCCCGGGGCGAAGCGGTACTCGAGCAGGCCGTTGAAGGCGGTCCAGGTGGTGTGGTAGCGCTTGTAGGAGTCCTTGGAGTGGATGTCTCCCCAGGATCCGTCACCGTTCTGCCGCTGGAGCAGGCGGCCGAGGATCTTGCGGAGGAGCGGGCAGCGGTAGCCCCTGCCGACGATCTTCAGCGCGTCGGCGATCTCCCCGAGGGTTTCCACGTCGTCCATCGCCAGGTAGACCCGGGCCGCTTTCTCGAGGAAGCGGACCAGCGGCCGGAGCTGCGTCTCTTGCAGCCGGCACTCGTTGAAGTCCGACAGCACGTACACCACGTGGGTCGCCAGGTACGTCCGATCTTCCAGGGTCTTGGGCGTTTCGAAGACGCCGAAGGGGAAGGTGTAGCGACGCGCGCGCGCGACGATGTCGGTGTACCGTGTGGGTTGGGACAACCCGAGCTTGAACGGGAAGTACAGATCCACCAGCCAGTCCAGCAGATCCCGCACCTCGTTGGGGGGCTGGCTCTTGCGAAAGAGCCGCTCGGGGCTCGCGTATTGGAAGGCGAGCTGCACCGCCTTGCGATAGTTCGGTGACGCCTCCAGGCCGAGCCGGCCCGAAAAGTAGAGGCCGGCGGCGTGGTCGAAGAGCTGCGCCACGGGATCGGTGGCCTTGGGCCTGGGCGCCAGCCGCAGGAAGCGCCGGGCGAGCTGCAGGCCGACCCGCGCGCCGAGCCTGCGGAGCGCCGGGTCCCGGGCCGACTGGCGAAGAATGAGGAAGACCTGCTGCAGATCTGACAGCTCGAAGGCGCCGGTGCGCTCGGCGTGGGTGATGAGCCAATGGGCTCCTGCGACCAGCACGTTGCTGAGCTGGTCATCGGTGAAGGCGGCGCCCTTCCACAGCGGTCGCGGCCCGGGGATCGCGCGCTCGGTCACGGTGGACAGCAGGAGCCGGAGCTGGCGACGGAGGCGATCCACGTGGCCCTCGGCGCAGCAGCGCCGCATGTGCACGTCACTGCCCAGACCTCGGGCGCCGCGGTAGAGCTGCTGCTTGATTCGCACGCCGTCCCGGGTGGACTCGAGCCGAATCGCCAGTACGCCGCTGGGCGTACCGGGGCCGTGGTGCAGGTCGGCCCGGCGCAGCTCCTGCTCGGCCACGAGCTGCACGACCTGGGGCAGGGCCGACTTGACGTCGCCGCGGCTCACCACGGTGAGGGTGAGCTGCGTCCGGGGCGGCGTGTCCGGCTTGCTGGTCTTCGCTCGGCCGCAGCCGCCGGCCGCCGCGATGACCGCGACCGCTGCGGCCGGCAGGGCGATCCTGTCGCGGGCGCGCGCAAGCCGCCGGCGGAGCGCTGCAGATTGGATGTCGAGCACGGATCGTTGATACCACAGGAAGGACCGCTCCTCCTACCGCTCCTCTGGCCGCTCCTCCTACCGCGCCCCCGCCACCAGCGGAAGGCCTCCGGGCTCGTGAGGAACCTGGCGTCGTTCAAGGGGAATCCACGGAGCCCTTGCGAAAACCCACCCGCGCATTAGGTTTAGTAGGCTTTGACGGACGGGGCTCCAACGGCGTTTGAGACAGGGCGCGACGGGCTCCGAAATCGTCGATCCAACCGGAGAGGGAAATCATGGCCGGAGAGCTCGGAATTCTGGGATACGACTTTGTGGAGCTCTACGTGGGCTCGGCGCGGGCCGTGGCCTACTGGCACGCGCGCGCGCTGGGCCTGCCCGTCACCGGGTTTCGGGGGCCCGAGACCGGAGTGCGGGATCGCTGCTCCTATCTGCTGGAGAAGGACAAGCTGCGGATCGTGATCACGTCGGCGCTGCAGCCGTCCACGGACGAGGTGCAGTCTTTCGTGCATCGGCACGGCGACGGCGTCCGGCGGTGGGGCATGCGGGTCAAGAGCGTGGACGCCATCTGGGAGCACGCCCTGGCCAACGGCGCCGTCCCGGTGCGGCCGCCGGAGAACGTCGGTGACAATCACGGCACGCTCCGGCAGGCGGCCATCAAGCTCTACGACACGGCCGAGATCGTCTTCGTGGACCGGAGCCGGTACGAGGGGCTCTTCCAGCCGGGCTTCGAGCCGCCCCCGGCGGACACGCCGCAGCCCATCGCCGATCCCGGGCTGCTGGCGGTGGACCACATCGTCGGCAACGTCCGGGTGAACGAGATGGAGCGCTGGGCCGGTTACCTCTCCGAGGCCCTCGGCTTCGAGCCCTTCGTCTATTTCGGCCCGGGGGACATCTCTACCGCGTACTCGTCGCTGCTGTCCCGGGTGGTGCGGTCCCCGGACGGGCTCATCAAGAACCCCATCAACGAGCCCTATCCGGGCCGCCGCAAGTCCCAGATCCAGGAGTACCTCGAGCAGTACCACGGCACGGGCATCCAGCACGTGGCCCTCCTCGTCAAGGACATCGTGCACGCCGTGGCGACCCTGCGGGCGGCGGGGGTGCAGTTTCTGGCGGTGCCGGACACCTACTACGACGCCCTCCGGCAGCGACCCGACTTCGGCCTCACCGAGTCCATCGACGACCTGCGGGCCCAGGGCATCCTGTGCGACGTGGAGGGGCAGGGGTATCTGCTCCAGCTGTTCACCCAGCCCGTGGGAGATCGCCCGACGTTCTTCTACGAGCTCATACAGCGGCGGAAGGGCGCCACGGGCTTCGGCCACGGCAACTTCCAGGCGCTGTTCGAGTCCATCGAGGCGGCGCAGGTGCGCCGCGGCAACGTCTGAGCCCTGCGGGAGGAAGCCCCATGCCCGTCTACCATCGCCAAGGCGAGCTCCCCAACCCCAAGCACACCGCGTTCCGCGCGGCGGACGGGGAGCGCCTGTACCGGGAAGAGCTCTTCTCCACCAAGGGCTTCGCCGGGATCTACTCCACCAAGTACCACCTCCGGCTCCCGCCCCAGGTGGAGCGCATCGAGGAGCGGGCCGGCGCCGTGGTGGAGCCCTGGCCCGAGGCGCCGCACCAGTACGTGCACTTCCTCACGGAGCACGACGCCGGCGGGGGGAGCTTTCTCAGCGGCCGACGCTGGTTCCTGCGGAACGATCACGTGGCCGTGGGCGCCATCTACCCCACCGAGCCCACGGTGGCCTTCTATCGCAACGCCCGGGCCCACGAGCTGATCTTCGTGCACCGGGGAAGCGGCCGGCTGCGGTCCGAGTTCGGGAGGCTGGACTTCGGGCCGGGGGACTACCTCGTCTGCCCCAAGGGCTCCACCTACCACCTGGACTTCGACGGGTGGCAGGACAACAAGTGCCTCGTGGTGGAGTCCGGCGAGCCCTTCGACATCCCGCGTCACTATCGCAACGACTACGGCCAGCTCCTCGAGCACGCGCCTTACAGCGAGCGGGACCTCCGCGCGCCGGTGCTGGAGCCGCCCCGGGACGAGGACGGCGCCTTCGTGCTGGTGCTCAAGGTGGGCGAGCGGTGGTTTCACTACACCCTGCCGCACCACCCCTTCGACGTGGTCGGCTGGGACGGCTACGTCTACCCCTACGCGTTCAACATCCGCAGCTTCAACCCGGCGGTGGGGCGGGTGCACCTGCCCCCGCCCGTCCACCTGGTCTGGGCCACGCCGCACCTGGCGATCTGCAACTTCGTGCCCCGCCTGTACGACTTCCACCCCGACGCGATCCCCGCGCCCTACTTCCACTCCAACGTGGACAGCGACGAGGTGATCTACTACGTGGAGGGCGAGTTCATGTCGCGCAAGGGGATCGAACAGGGGTCCATCACCCTGCATCCCATGGGGATCCCGCACGGGCCCCAGCCGGGCCGCACCGAGGACAGCATCGGCCGGAAGGACACCCGGGAGTACGCCGTCATGATCGACACCTTCGAGCCCCTGGAGCTGACCCGGGAGGTGGAGCGGCGGCTGGACCCGGGCTACCCCCGCTCGTGGCTCGAGGAGTAGACGGTGAAGCTGGTCACCATTCGCACCCGGGACGCCCGGGACGCCCGGGAGGCTGCGGGATTGCTACACGGGGGGCGTGTGGTGGAGCTGCGCAGCGCCGGGGAGCGGCTCGGCGTGAAGCTCCCCCGCACGATGGCGGAGCTCCTCCAGCGCTTCGAGGAGACGCTGCCCGCGGCCCGCCGGGTGCACGACGCGCTCGCCAGCGGCGCCCTGGAAGATCTCGCCCGGGACGCGGCGGAGGTGACCCTGCTCGCCCCGGTGCCGCGGCCCACGTCCACCCGGGACGCCTACGCCTTCCGGCAGCACGTCGCCACGGCCCGCCGGAACCGCGGCGTGGAGATGATCCCCGAGTTCGATCAGTTCCCGGTGTTCTACTTCACCAACCACAACGCCACCATCGGCGGGGGCGAGCTGGTCGTGGAGCAAGACCACCTGCTCGGTCTGGACTTCGAGCTGGAGTGCGCCCTGGTGGTCGGGCGCGGCGGACGCAACCTCACCGCGGCGGACGCCGACCAGCACATCGCCGGCCTGACCATCATGAACGACTTCTCGGCGCGCACGCTGCAGATGGAGGAGATGCGCCTCAACCTCGGGCCCGCCAAGGGCAAGGACTTCGCCACGGCCATCGGGCCCTGGCTGGTCACCCTGGACGAGCTCGAGGATCGGCGCCGGCGCTCCCCCCGGGGCAGCGCCTGGGATCTCGGCATGCGCGCCTTTCACAACGGCGAGCAGATCTCCGAGGGGAACGTCCGGGACATGACCTGGACCTTCGGCGAGATTCTCGAGCGGGCGTCCTACGGCGTCGACCTCTATCCGGGGGACGTGATCGGCTCCGGCACCGTGGGGACCGGCTGCTATCTCGAGCTCAACGGCACGCGCCGTCTCGCGGCCGAAGCCCTGGGAAAACCCTACGACCCGGTCTGGCTCGAGGAGGGCGACACCATCGCCCTGGAGATCGACCTGCTCGGCCGCCTCGAGCATCGCGTGATCAAAGCGCCGGCCTCGCGCTCCCTGCTCGCGCTCAAGAAGAACGTCTGAAGGGGAGCCGTCCCGCTGCGCCTCACGCTGCGCCTCACGCTGCGGCCCGAAGAGTGAATCGTCCGCTCCCCACCTCCCGCACCACCCGATGTTGAAGCGCACCGCCCCGCACCGCCCCGCCCCGCCCCGCCCCGCCCCGCACCGCACCGCACCGCACCGCAGCGGTCCTCGAGGCTGCCATTCTCTTCGACAGCAGCTCAAAGCCTGACGCATTCAGTGGTATTTTCTACACCTCCAGGCTCCGCACCTGTGGCATAGTTGCACACACAACCCGGTTGCTTGCGAAATTTGGAGCTGCAATGGCCTCCGCGCGCCTTCTCATTGTGGACGATAGGCCCGAGGTCGCCAGGGCGCTCTCCGGAATGTTGGAGCCGCGCGGTTACGTCACCGCCCGGGCTCACTCGATCACCGAAGCCACCTCGATCCTACGCGATTCGTCGTTCGAGCTCGCTCTGATCGATTATCGCCTTGACGACGACACTTCCGGATTGACCCTCGCCGCCCTCATCGACCGGCACTATCCGCACATGGGAATCGTGATCATCAGCGGCTATCCCGACCTGGACCTGACGGAGAACGGCTTCTGCGTCGCCGACGACTTCGTGCACAAAGGCGCGGAGGCCGAGACGCTCTTCGGGAAGCTCGAGCGGGTGCTCATGGCGTCGGCACGCGCGGGCACTCGCCGCCAGCAGAATCCTGGGCCGGAACAGGATCAGCCCCACCTCGACGCCTGGGGGAGTGGTATAACAGGCTCGCGGCTGCTTCGAAGTGTAGTTCTCGGCGAGCTGGAGTACGATCCGGCTGCTTGAGCCTTGTCGAGGGGGGCCGATCATGTCGGCCTCACCCCGACGGAAGATCGCGTGTTGCTCGTGCTCGCCTCCCTGAACGCTCAGATCGCCACGCACGAAGAGCTCTTCTTCTGTCTGGAAGCCGATGGTGAAACCAGGTCGTCGCCAAAAGTGCGTCTGGCGATGGTCATCCGCTCCCTCCGGAAGAAGATCGAGCCCGAGCCCGAGGTACCCCAGTACCTTCTCTCGGCGAAAGGGCGCGGCTATGTCCTGCTCGGCGTCACGAGGTGATCACAACTGACCCACAGTCTCCGAATAGTCGGAAATTCTTCTTGCGCAAGTGAAAGACGATCTTTAACCAGTTAAAGACAATGCTCCGATGGGCAAATAAACGAAGCGGCATGTCGCTTCCTCTGCATTTCAGCATTGGTTCACTGAACGACACTCCCGAAAACCACCACCCCTGCCTACTTCTCGACGCGCCGCGTCTTTAACTGGTTAAACACGATCTTTAACCAGTTAAAGATCGACCACCGAAAAAACACCCAAATCCCCACACTCGATTTTCTGTTTTTCCAGCATTTTGGCTCTTGCAACGCCCTTGCGCATACTGGTACGCTAAGCAACGGACATAGACCAAGTAGTACGTAGCAACCGGACCGGGGAAGTGAGGTGCACACCGTGCCAGACTTCGGCCGCACGCCTTTCCATCGCCATCCCAACCACCTGCCCCAGTCCGGTAACGTAACTATCTCCGTAACAGATGTAGCAGAAATAACATCTGCGCTCAATGGCGCACTAGACAAATCCCCGAAACCCGTACCAAATCTCGAAATCTCGGAAAAGTCCGAGAGTCTCAAAAATCACCAAGGAGTAGAAAAAATGTCGTCCAGGTCCTATTTGCGCCCCGCGTCACCGGTCGCCTTCCTCGCGCTCCTGCTCTTCGCAGCAGCAACCACGGCGTCCTCCGCCACCGGTTGCGGCGGAGAGGGCGCAGCGGTGAACGACGCCTCTACAACCCAGGACGGCTCAAACATCCCCGGCGACAACGATGGCGACGGCTACCCGGCCGCCGAGGATTGCGACGACACCGACCCCACCATCTACCCCGGCGTCACCCGTGACTGCGAAAGCGATTGCGACGTGGGTGTAGAGACTTGCCTCGCAACTGGTGAGTGGAGTGTTTGCTCAGCTGCGACAGACTGCATTTGTGACTCTCCCGGCGACACCCGCGTCGTCGACTGCGGCAACTGCGGAGAGGCCAGCCAGGAGTGTGGCCTCGATCTCATCTGGGAATTCCCTGGCGACTGCCTCAACGAAGGCATCTGCAACCCCGGCACAACCGAGGACGCTACCTGCACCTTCTGCGGCACCCGCTCCCGCCTCTGCAACAACGAGTGCATCTGGGGCGACTGGGACACCACCGGCTGCTACGGCGACTGCGCCCCGGGCACCGAAGACGCCACCCCGGGCGACTGCGACTACGGGCAGACCCAACCCCTCCTCTGCAGCACGGAATGCGGCTGGGAGAACAACGGCGACTGCAACGGAGATTGCGTAGGAACGCCCCGCACCGGTACCCCCGACTACAAGGACGAGGTCTGCATTCCCGGGGGGCTCTCCCTCCGCGGAGCTGACCCAGGCGAGGAGTCTACGGCTTCCGACCTTCCCGAGCACATCGTTGCGTTGAACCCGTACTTCATCGACGTCTACGAGGTGACCGTAGCTCGCTACCGTGAATGCGTGACCGATGGCGGGTGCACGGAACCGGTCTCATACCTCAGCACCTACTTGAATGGCAGCCCTGACATTTTCCCAGTCACCGGAATCGACTGGGATCGAGCAGTAGAGTTCTGCGCCTGGGACGGGGGGCGCACCCTTCCGACTGAGGCGCAGTGGGAGAAAGCTGCCCGGGGGCCTTACCCGGCCGATCCCCCCAACCCCTGGGGATCCGATCCCGCGACGTGCACGCACGTTCCAGCCTACAACTGCACCAACTATCTGGTGGCGGCCGATGGCTGCCCCGACGGCGTTTCTGCGTTCGGCCTCCACCAGCTGGGGGGCAACGCTCAGGAGTGGGTGGCGGACTGGTTCGGACCCTATCCTCAATCAACCGGGCCGCTCATAGACCCAGTTGGACCAGCCTCTGGCATGAATCGTGTCATCAGGGGGATGGTTCCTGGCGCCGGCCTCGCGAACTTCCAATTCACGGTCACCAGGCGAGTGTGGAGCCTCCCTGATTCGGATAGTGGGTGGTTTGGTATTCGATGCGCTAGGCCGGGCCTTTGATGTCACCTGTAAACACAAACAGCAACGGAGCTGATCGATGAAAAGAAGAGCTGCGATCTTCATGTGCTTTCTTTGTGTCGTCACCCTCGCCGGATTAGGTTGCGAGTTTCAGCAGCTTGACGACGGCGAAGGAGACAACACAGCCGATTTTTCGGAATTCGGTGGTGTCTCCATCAGGGGCGAACACACCAGAGGTCAGACGACGGACCCCATTGGCCCACTCCTACTTGATAGGCTCTTGGCCGCCCAATTCTCGGCATGCTTCGACATCCTGCACAACAGTGATCTCGAGTTTAATGTGAACTGCATTGAACATAGCATAGTGGAGAGCACGACAACGGGGCCCCTTGCATGTCGCAGGAAATTCTGCATGAGCCAACTGTACAGGTGTACTGGTTTCAGATCCTTGGATCTCTCAGAATCCGTTGACCTGTTTGAGTTTTCTACTCACGTGTTCGCGTTCGATGCTGTTGCCAGCGGAGACTTCATTAAGGTTACTTTGGGTGGCGGTGGTGTGACCGCTGATAGGGAAACGGACCTCACCACCTACCGAATCCCCCCACTCTCATCCGAGGCCAAGACCTTGGCGCTCCTGTCGGCAAATGCCATGTTCCGGGCCGCGGGCATCGAGGCCGCTGAGATGGTCGAGACATCCGACGGCAATGCGGGAACCTGCATCGACTGGCTCTACCAAGAATCTCAAGGTCCGCAGCCCCCCGAGACGGAGACGGGCAGCGAGAATGTCAATCTGCTCGACCGCTACTCCCTGCTGATCACCGAGTCCCTGGCCAAGCTGGTGGAATCGACCAAGCTGCTGGCAGCGAACCAGCTCAACGTGGGTACCGGGGCGCTCTCCAAGTACGCCGACCGGCAGAAGGCGCAGGACCAGCTCTGGAAGGGGACCATCAACTCCCAGACCGCCGCGCTGCGCATCCTAGTCGGCGATCCGGCCAAGAAAGTCGAGCTCCCGGGATGCCGCACCGAGTTGTTCAAGCCCTCCCACCGCAAGGCCGTGGACCTGTTGAGGACCGCGAGGCTTTGGGGAACATTCGAAGCCGAGACGAGCGTGTCGGACGACCTGCTGATCAAACAGTTGATGTGCGTTCTCACGCCCCGCCGGGACACCAATGGCGATCTGCTCCCCTGCAACACCGCGATCTACACGCAGGACGACATCGACGTCTTTCTGGAATCCCGGGGAGTGAGCGTCGAAGACGTCGATCTGGGGAGGCGGTACCTCAACGAAGAGAAGATCGCGCTGAACCTCACCGTGAGCGTCGACCCGACGACGAATCCCTCGCAAGTCTATGCCATGGCGCCCCAGACGGGCGCCCGGCCGGCCACGTACATCGTTGGCAAGACCCTGGGTGCTCATGTCGTCAAGTACACCTCTCAGAAGGAGCTGTTCCGCACATATGCTGACTTTGGCACGGCACCAGCGATGGACTACATCCGCCGGGCGCTCAACTCCATCCTGGCCGCAGACGAGAACACGTCCAGCCCTCTGTTCAACGTGGATCAGCGGCAGCTCATGATGACCGGCAGCGTGCTCGCGAACAGCGTCGTTGGTGTTGAGCGAATTTTCGTTGCCAACAATGGAACTCAAAGCGGAAGTGGCGTCTTGATTCGGGTTTATGGAGCCAAGGAGTCCGATAAGTTCTACATCGTAAAGGGGGACGCTGGGTATCGCTGCCTCAGCTCCGGGACCGACGCAGGCATGCCATGCGATTACAGCGACTACACAATAACTCCAGTTCCGGAGCCTACCTTCCATGCGCCCTCCAGTGGGACTCCTGGGCCGCTGGACGCGAATACCAGCATCGAGATTGAGATAGAGACAGGAGGTCAGGCGACTGAAATCTACATCATGCGCAATCGCACGAGTGACCGGCCGGAGCTGCTCGGGATGTTTGACTATAACGAGCTCGTGACCCCGGCTTGGAACGTCGGCGTAGTCCTGCCGGTCGTCCGCAAAGGTGAAGTCCAAGACCTCGTCCAGACAATCACTACTCGCGAGCCCGGCGACTGCTCCGAGCCGCAGGAGATGTGCGGCGACATCGGGCTGCCGCGGGACTTCGTGCCGCCGCTGGAGAACGAGCTCACCGAGAACAACGACCAGTACGAGAACAGCTGGGTGCACTACCTGAACTTGGCCCGGGACGCGGCGAACCACGCCGATCAGCTCGGCGAGCAGCTCCTGAACTCCGGCTTGGAGATGGACCTCCGCAGCGAGCAGGCCCAACGTGAGCTGGAGAAGATCTGCGGCGGCGTGTTCAACCTGGAGCCTAGCGGCCCAGGAAACTGTACCGCTGGTGACCCGGACTGCGATGTGCTGCAGACCTACATCGATGAGAACCCCGCCATGGCCGGGTGTCTTCCCGGCGATCTGGGCGGCAGCCTTCAGCGGTTGCCCTTCGTCACGGCGGGCTCTCATCACCTGTGCATCTATCGGAAAAACGACACTGGCGCGATCTGCGGCGAGGATGACGGAGGACCGTGCCCACGGGTGATCACCTCTGGTGAGTGTACCCTGCCTGACGGTTTCGATTCGAGCGTGTTCGAGGCCATCGAGGTCGACAAGACCCTGAATATCTTCCAGAGCTCAGGCCCGCGAGAAGCTGACACCTCCACTTGCGAGATGGACGTCGCCCTCCTCCGGGTGGCGCTGCTCGGCGGCGGGTCGTTGACCAACCGACAGGCAGCGTTCAAGCAGGTCATCGAGGGTGCGGAGTGGATCACGTGGACCGGCATCTCGAATATCGCCGCCAACCTCGGGCTGGAGGTGGATCCGCTGCATCACTACACCGTGAAATACGGAAATACCGTGTTGTGGACCACGCGCCACGTATTGCGGGATGACTGTCCGTGTGAATACCCGTGGAAGATGAAGGAACCTGGCTCGAACATCTGTAACGGGGACGCCGGGGAGAAGATTGTGTGCGTGCGAGAATATGACGAGAATAACCCTGACCCGTCGAGTCATCCCCTTTGGGCACCGCTTCAGACCTCGTTGCAGGGAAATTGGTTGGACGTCGAGCTCGGCAATGGAGCAGACCAAGGGTTTGCCTGGAACAGGATGGAGTGGGGCCGGCGGATGAGGAGCTATCTTGTTGCGCTGGGAGCGCTCACCGGGAGCATTCCCAAGGTGCGGCTGTCCGGATGGCTCTACTGGGGGGATGAGAGCGGCTACCCGGCCAGCGCCCTGAACAACGACGGTACCATCCCGCCGGGCACCGAGATGTATCTACAAGAGCGGAATTGGGCAGACGAGCCGATCACCTGCCTCGTAAATAGTGGCTCAGTGCTAACAGGCGCGGATCCACTTGATCCGGAGAGCCTGCTGAATGATCCCGACGTTGGAGCTTGCCATTCCAGCCTGTTTGGCTTCGAGATGTACCGCTACGAGGCCCCTCTCGACTACAACGTGGCTGAATCGAGCTCCGAGACACAACAGCACTTCTGGAACGCCGACGTCTTGAAGCAGTTCCTGGCGGGCGTGTATCCGATCACGGGCAAGGCCTGGAGGTTGCGCTCACCTTACGTGGACGACCTCGTGGTGACGGGAGTCGAGAACGCCGACGGAGTGATCGAGTTGCAGTTTTTAGAGGATGATCGCAACACGAGCTGGCAGGAAGACCACAACCACGATAATGACCCCTACGACACCTGGCCCTTCGAGGACCACATCACACCGGAGCGTTTCGTTGATCTCCTCGAGTTCGCGTGCAAGATCAGCAACCATTCCGCTGGTCCGGCCATCCTGTGCGACGCCTCGGACCCGACTGCCGTTCCCGAGGCGAACTCCAAGAAAGACATCGCCGGCCTCGTCCAGTACCTATATTGCGCTGCAAACGACATCCAGCGTGTGTCGGAACGTATCGTCATCCCCAACCTGCCCGACAAGCTCGTGGAAGGCTTCCAGAGTAACGGCCTCGAGGGGCTTTACGGCGAGTTCAACGGTGACAACCTCAAGGCGTTACTGGCCATTGAGGACAGCTTGCGGTCACTCGGCTCGGCTGCAGGGAACATCACAACGGTTCTCTTCGAGGGAGCTCAAGAGCTGTCAAAGGTACAGCTCGCGGTGGAAAACATCGAGATCCAGAAGATCATCACAAACCTCCAAACTGCGAGGAAGATAATTCAAAACATGGCCACCGTGGTCCAGTCGTTCAGTGGGGGGGGCTTCGGAGGGATCGCGCAGGCTACGGCAACACTTTATACCGTGATCTCCGCGCTGGATATTTCGATTGGCGAGTTGGAAAAGGATGTTCTCGAGAACCAGGAAGAACAGGCCTTCAAGGACGCCATGCTGCTGTTCAGCCGGAAGATGGCGGAGCTGGTGGGGGTGTTCAATGGGATCAAGGACGCCTACAGCAAGATCCAGGCGAACCTGGCGACGCTCGATCAGAACCAGAACCAAGCCGTAAGCTGGTGGGCAATGGGGATGGGATTGGACGGGGATATGGCGGGGCGAGTGTATCCGGTGAACACGGTGATGCGGCGGCGGAAGAACACGATCCGCATCCGGTACGAGGAGGCGGCCAAGCGGGCGAAGAAGCTGGCGTACATCGCTCGGCGGGCCATCGAGTTCCGGCTCGGTGTGGACCTGTCGCAAATGCACAACGAGCTGACGCTGGTGCCGGCGCCCTCGAGCTGGGCGGACCGGATCTGCGATATGCAGGGCTTCAGCTACGATCGGCTGCGGGAGGCGTACCCGGAGGACGAGGAGCTGCTGGATCCCGAGCTGCAGGACAGCGACAGCTACGCCCACTGGTACATCGGCGACTACGTGACCCTGCTCAGCGACTTCGTGGGGAGCTACAACATCGATTTCCCGTTCACCGACGAACGCGACACGGCCGTGATCTCGGTGCGGGACGACCTGATGCGGGCCCGGGCGCCGTGCGAGGTCCCATCTCTGAACATGCTGTACTACTCCGAAGACGTCGGAGCGAACAGTAGCGTCGAGGTCCAGGGGACCGGCGACAGCACCATCATTGGTTGGACGGAGGGCGGGTGTCACGATGGTACGGTTGTTGACTGCACACCATCCAGTACAGACGACTGTCAAGCGATCGACAACTGTCTCGCGGTCGTGTCTAACGACACGAGCTCTGTGTGGTGCTCCGAGGATTTCTGCTTCGGGCAGAGCAAGGACGCGGTCGACACTCTTGGGCTTCCTTACTCGCACGCTGCTGAGAGGCTACGCGACACGCCGCATCCGGTACGCGGCCCGGATGGCTTTCTCAAGACCGGTCGGACAGAGGACGCTCGGAACAGCGGTTATTTCGAGCAGACTGTCAAGGGAGTGGTCAGCGGACACTACATCCTGTCGTGGTGGGCAAGGCTACCCACTGATGCGCCACAGATAGCACCGTACCGTGTGGAGGTCCTCGAGACCGCGGAGCCTGGTGGTGCGCTGGTGCCCAGCGTACCTCAGTTCGTGGAGGCGCCACCTCTGGATTGGCGTCGCTTCCCCATCCGGTTCGAAGTACTGGAAGGACAAGACTTGAAGATCCGCGTCCACCCCTCGGACGCGGACGATCCTGCTGTACTGGGCTCCAGCTTCGGCGACGTCTGGATCTGGGGTATGCAGCTCGAGCGGATCAACTGCCCCTATGGTCATTGTGGCGCAATACAGCCGAACGCATTCCAGTCCACCTCGAACAAGCTCACGCGCGTCGTGAACAACTGTGCCGACTACGATGGGTCGGTGTTCCGGCAGAGGTTCACCTACAAGTGTATCTGCCTGGGCGAGGAGAACGGGATCTGTCCGGAAGTGAGCTTCGATCCGGAGTCCACCGAGGAGCAGGTCCTGAGCCTGGGCGGGGACAACCGACATTGCTTCTGGGAGTACCCCTTCGAGATCACGCTGGGCAAGGTGGAGAGCGGGGAGTTGATTCCGTCGAACAACATCAACATCGGAAACTTCAACTACCGGCACGAGGCGTTGGCCCTCAACGTGGTCGGGACGAACGTGATCCAGTGCGAGCAGCCTATCGATCCGGCGAGCTGCTACACGAATGCCTTCGTACCTTTCACCATCGAGCACCAGGGCTTGGTGGAGGTGAAGAATCACAACCGCGAGACGATGGAGTTCAGCATGCCCATCGCTCGGGTGGAGCACGGGAAGGGGTTGACAGCAGAGGTTGTCGTGACGAACCCGATCACCGGCACTCACAACCAGCTCCTGACCGAGTACTGGAAGGACGGGCTGAAGGGCCGGCCGCTCCAAGGGCAGTACATGCTGCGGATCTGGGACACGAACAACATTGTCTGGAGCGCAATCGAGGACATCCAGATCGTCTGGAAGTATCGGTACTGGACACAGATGAGCGGCTACTAGGGGCGGCGTCATGAAATATGTGATGCTGCTCCTTGGGAGCCCGGAGTGGGCTCACCGAAAGCGCCGGAGTCGGGCACGGCGATGGCCGGCCTTAGCTGGCCGGGTGGCCTTGCTGCTGACTTGTGGGTTGCTGCTCGCTGCGTGTCCTGAGATCCAGGCCGACCCGACGAGCGGGCCGCAGGGCGCGGAGAGCATGATCGTGGACGTGTTCGGCACGAACACCAGCTTCGTGCAGGGACAGACCACCGCGACGTTCAGCCGGCCGGGCGAGGAGTCGGGGATCGAGGTAGTGGGGGAGCCGGAGGTGGTGAGCGGGACGCACTTGCGCCTAACCGTTAATATCCCGGCGAACGAGCCGGAGGGGGATCAGACCCTGACCGTGTCCACCGGGTCGGAGACCGCGGAGACGACGTTCACGGTGACTTCGCAGCCAACGATGTCGATATCGCCTTCCAGTGGGGAGCAGGGAGAGCCGGGGCTGATCGTGAGCCTGGTCGGAGTGAATACCCACTTCGCCCAGGCGACGCTCGCACCCAAGGTGAACATCCTGGGGGTGAGCGCGGTGGACTGGGTCGTGACGGACGACACGCACGCCGAGGTGGTGCTGGAGATCGAGCTGAGCGCGCCGATCGGTGCGCACCAGGGAGCGTTCCAGGTCTTCTCGGACTACCAGACGCTCGCGGCGGACTTCGAGATCCTGCCGGTGACCGGGCGATCCATCACGCTGAATCCGACCTCGGGCGAGCAGGGGCAGGCGGTGACGGTGGACGTGACGGGTGTCAAGACGGCGTTCGACGAGGGCGTGGTGGTGAGCCTGGATCCGCCGGCGGACGTGAATGTGGTGGGGTGGCAGGCCTCCTCGCCCACGGCCCTGCAGGTGGAGCTGTTGATCCACTCGAACGCCGCGGTGGGGCCGCGGGACCTCGTGGTCGAGGATCCCTACGGCACGCTGGCGGCTGAGCTCAGTGTGACCGCGGACCCGACACCGCCTCAGGTGAGCTACGTGCCGCACGTGGCGCACCCGGGGGAGACGCTCACGGTGCAAGCGGAGGGAACGAATACGTCGTTCCAGGCTTCGGAGACCTGGGTGGAGGTGGTTCCGGACGATGGGCTGCTGACGATGGCGATCATTGACGTTCCGGGGACGGACCAGGTGGTGTTGGAAGCGATGGTGTCTCCGGAAGCCGAGGAGCTGGAGTACCAGGTGGCGCTGCACACCGGCGCGGAGCACGCGACGGGGAGCTTCTGGGTGGTCCCCGAGCCGAGCATTGCGCTGTCTGTGACGCAGGGGCATCAGGACTCGTCCGTGCAGATCACAGTGACCGGACAGCACACGCACTTCCAGGCGGGAGGCACCCAGGCCGTGGCCGCAGCAGGCAGCGGGTTGACCATCGAGAGCTTCTCGGTGGACAGCCCCACCCAGGCGAGATTCAACCTGGTGATCGCGGAGACAGCGCCCGTGCAGGTGGTCCCGGACGCGATCACGCTGGTTACCGACGCCTGGCTGGAGGAGCCCAGCGCACAGTTCGAGGTGCTGCCGGGCCTGCCGCGGGTGGACCTGGCGCCCACCGGCGTGGAGCAGGGCCGCGTGGGCTTCACCGTCACGGCCTACGGGCACTTCACCCACTTCCAGCACGGCGTGACCACGGTCACGGTGGACTCCAACTGTGCCGGCGACCTGCAGGTGCACGGCGTGGGCGTCACGAGCCTGACCCGGCTTTCCTTCCTCGTCGACGTCGAGTTGATGGCACAGCCCCGGGCGTGCCCGGTCGAGATCGTCACGGACGACGGCGTGGTGCACGAGCAGCTCTTCACCCAGCTCAACATCTTGCCCGGCTACTCCGGCACCACCATCATCCCCTCGGACGTGCAGGGATTCCTTGATGGTCCGCAGCTCTACGCCCTGGACCTGGCCCTGGGCGAAGTCTTTCGGGCGCGCGCGACGCGCGATCCATTCACTTTCATCGATCCGGTGCTCACGCTGTACGGGCCGAACGCGGTGCCCGGGGATCTGCCCTTTGCCGAGAACGACGACGAGAGCGCGGCCACGGTGAACCCGCGCCTGGTCTACCAGGCGCCCGAGGCGGGCACCTACTTCCTGGTCGTGAGCGACCGTTTCGGGTTCAACACGGGCCCCTACGAGCTGTCGCTGGCCCACTTCGACCCCGAAGGCGCGGCCGAGGAGGCCGGTGAGCCGGACAACGACAACCGGAGCACGGCCGAGCCGCTCTACGACCTGCTGCTTCGCGGCGAGATGAGCGGGGCGAGCCCCTGGGACTATTACGAGGTCAACCCCGCGGCCGTGCCGCTAGGAGACACGGTGGCAGTGCAGGTGATCGCGCTGGACGTCTCGCCCTTCGATACGTCGGCCTCGGACGTGCGCTTGTGGCTCTGGGACAACCACCCGAGCCACCAGCTCCTGGGTGACCTGGCCCTCGGCAGCGAGGGTCCGGACCCGGTGCTGTACGCCGCCACATCCGAGCTCCAGTACATCGGCATCGAGAACGAGGGGCTCGAGAACACCGTGTACTGGCTCAACCTCCGCCCCGGCGTGGTCATCAACGAGGTCTTCCATGACGAAGCCAACGGCTGGACCGCGAGCTTCGTGGAGCTCTACGGCGAGCCCGGCGCCGCCCTCGGCGGTTGCTCGCTCCAGGGCAAGGCGCACGACGGCCTGACCGAGGTCCCGGGCGCCGGCTTCGATATCGACCTGAGCAGCCACGTGCTCGGCCCGGCCGGGTACTTCGTGCTGGCACACGACGACCTCGTCCCAGGCTCCTCCGTGGCCACCATCGACCCGCTGCTGGTGATCTCCGAGCCCGATCCTGTCAACCTGCACCAGACCATCGCCATCAGCCTGGTCTGCAGCGCGGTGGTCATCGACACCGTGTGCTACCGCGGCACCGACTTCCCCGAGTGCGAAGGCACGGCAGCCACGGACACCGGTCCGCTGGGCCAGTCCATCGGCCGAGGCTTCCACATCGACACCAACGCAAACGACCGGGACTTCCTGCCGCAGCTCGAACCTAGTCCCTGGGCCCGCAACGTCACGGAGGTGTGGTGATGGCCAAGCTCAGACTAACCACGCCCCTGCTGCTGCTCACTCTCATGCTCGCGAGCGCTCCTACGGCCCGCGCCGAGCCCGACAGCTTCAACGCTCCCGATCCGCGCACCATCAACCGCGCGCCGACGGTCGATGAGCTGGCCGGAGCAGACAGCGCCGACAACGAGCTCCTCGAGAGCCGCGACACGCAGGACGCGATCGATCAGCCCTCGGTGCAGCGGCCCGAGACTCGCGCGCCCCAGATCGATGTCCCCAAGGACGTCGCCAAGACCAAGCTCGACCACGGCGACCTGAGCGGCATCAACGCCCAGCCCCTCTCGCCCCTGGTGGCCGTGAACAAGTCCGGCGTGAAACCCCAGGTGCTCAAGCAGCCGAAGGGTGCGGGCTCGGTCAAGGGCATGGGCCTGACCTTCCGCACGAACCTGCAGACCGGCTCGGCGTCGCTGTCGATCCCGATTGCCTTGCCGCCGGCCCGGCGCGGTCTCGGCCCCAGCCTGGCCCTCGGCTACTCCTCGGGCGGCGCCCAGTCC